>JAIFKL010000030.1 GCA_020049595.1 Desulfobacteraceae bacterium | reverse complement strand
CACCTTATACAAAGATTTCTTCAAATCCAGATGTTCGTTGAGCGTCTGGCTGATTTCATAAAGCAGTGTGATTTCTTCTAATTTTTTCATAAGTTTTTATGTTTAACACGCCTATTTTTCTCGTTCCCACGCTCCGCGTGGGAACGCAGCCCGGCACTTGTCATTCCGAGCGTAGCGAGGAATCTCGGACGTTCCCACGCGGAGCGTGGGAACGAGAACCAACTGCGTAACTCCTATTATGTTTAACGCGCCTATCTTGATAAAAAAAATAGGCGCAAAACCCCCCTCTGCGTGGGAACGAGAACAAAGGAAATTTCGTGTTTTTCGTAAATTTCGTGCTTTCGTGGTTCAAATTTCGTGGTTTCGCGGTTCAAATTTTCTGCTTTCATAGTTCAAATTTTTTATAACCTGCTTTACCTACACGATATTTAAGACTTTTTCAAGCACCAAATGTTTTATTGTCAGTTTCCGATGATTCCCTGCTTGACATATCTTCTTTATTTTATTATTTATGTTGCATAAATAGAAAATCGGAACATGAAAACACGAAATTTGCGAAAAACACGAAAGGCAGCATCAGAATTGCTGTTGACATCATAAACCTATTCTTTTAATATTGAAAATCTTGTATGCGTATGAAACAAAGGGTCATGTATCCGATTTTTGCCGCCGTTGTGGGAACGGTCTTTATCTGTCTGTTTTTTCAAAATATTATATCAGAAAAGGCGGCAGATGATTATCCCATGATGCCCGATGCGCCGAACCCCCCGGAAAAAGTGTCCGCGCATCTGTATTTTGCAAACAGGGAAAACAGTTTTCTCACAGCAGAGGAACATGTGTTTATCTGCTCCGATGATCCCGGCATACTGGGCAGCGCCGTTATAAACGCACTGATAAAAGGATCAGATAAGGGATTGCTGCGGACAATTCCTGAAGGAACGGAACTCAGGGCTTTTTATGTTTCGGAAAACGGAATTGCATATCCGGACTTTACGGAAGCTCTTACAAAAAATCATCCCGGAGGAACCGAGTCAGAACTGATGACAATCTATTCTGTGGTGAATTCACTGATTTTGAATATTCCTGAAATCCGTGCTGTAAAATTTTTAATCGGAGGAAAGGAAGCCTTAACGCTGGCGGGCAATATTGACCTGCGATTCCCTTTTGCAGCCGACATGCTTTTAATAAAATGATAATAAAGATAATAAAATGAAAAAGAAAAATAAAATAGACAGCATCAGAAATATCGGTATTATCGCTCATATTGACGCGGGCAAAACAACCGTGACAGAGCGGATTCTCTATTACACGGGCCGGTCCCATAAAATGGGCGAGGTTCATGACGGCGAAGCCACGATGGACTGGATGCCGGACGAGCAGGAACGCGGCATCACGATTACCTCCGCTGTCACAACCTGCCAGTGGAAAGGGGCTGAAATTCAGTTGATTGACACGCCCGGGCATGTGGATTTCACCATTGAGGTGGAGCGTTCCCTGAGAGTGCTTGACGGCGCGGTGGGTGTCTTCTGCGCGGTGGGGGGCGTGGAGCCGCAGTCGGAAACCGTGTGGCGTCAGGCAGACAAATATCATGTCCCGAAAATTGCCTTTATCAACAAATTGGACAGAATCGGCGCGGATTTCTTCGGCACGGTCCGCATGATGGAAGAAAAACTTCATGCCAAGCCCCTGATCATACAACTGCCTTTGGGGATTGAAGATACGTTTTCCGGCGTCATTGATCTGATCAATATGAAACAGATTGTCTGGGATGCGGACAGTCTGGGCGAGACTTACACATCAGAAGATATATCTTCTGAATATCTTGAAAAAGCTGAAGAATATCGGGAAAAAATGATTGAAACCGTTGCCGAAAATGATGACGGCATTGCGGATGCGTATCTGTCCGAAGCTGAAATTTCAACGGAAAGCCTTCAGGATGCCATACGGAGAGCCACTGTGAACCTGAAATTGGTTCCGGTGCTGTGCGGCTCCGCGCTGAAAAATAAAGGTATTCAGCCTTTGTTAGATGCGGTTGTCCGCTTTCTGCCCAGCCCCCCGGAAGTGCCGCCCATCAAAGGCGTACATCCTGAAACCGGCGAAGTGATTGAATGTCATGCCAAAGACAATGCGCCTCTTGCCGCGCTGATTTTCAAAGTTTCCATGATAGAGGGCAGAAAGCTTTCGTTTGTAAGGGTTTACAGCGGAAAGATGAAAGCGGGTGAAGAAGTTTACAATCCTTCCCGGGGCAAGAAAGAAAAGCTTTCCCGGATATTGAAAATGCACGCCAACAAACGGGAGCGGGCAGATGAGGCAGAAGCCGGAAGCATTGTGGGCGTTGTGGGACTGAAAGATTCTTCCACCGGAGAAACGCTCTGTTCCCCCGCGCATCCGGTGCTGCTGGAACAGATGGAATTTTATGAGCCTGTGATTTCTTTGGCAATAGAGCCGAAAACCCACGCGGATCAGGAAAAACTCGGCGATGTGCTTGAAAAATTCATGTCCGAAGACCCCACGCTCAGGGTCCGCACCGATGAAGACACGGGACAGACCATTCTTTCCGGCATGGGCGAGCTTCATCTGGAAATCATCATCAGCCGGATGAACCGTGAATTTAACACGTTTGTGAATGTGGGCAAACCGCAGGTGGTTTATCGGGAAACTATAGGAAAAGTGTCTGAGGCGACATCGGTATTTGACAGAGATGTGGCCGGACAGCATCATTTCGGCGAAGTCACTGTAACCCTGAAGCCGATGCCCAGAGGCGCGGGCAATTCCTTCCGCTCGGAGATTACAGACGAGATCATTCCCGCGGCTTTTGTGCCTGCCATTCAAAAAGGCGTTATGGAATCGCTGGAAAGCGGTTCGCTGATGGGTTATCCGGTGGTGGATGTGGAGGCGGTGCTGACAGGCGGCTCCTGCAAGGAATCGCTGGGAACAGAACTGGCATATACGGTCAGCGCGTCTATGGCATGTAAAGAAGCCCTTGTAAAAGGCGATCCTTTTCTGCTGGATCCGATCATGGATGTGGAAATTTTTGTTCCCGAAGCGTTCATGGGCGAGGTCATCGGCGATCTTAATTCCCGGAAAGGAAAAATCGAGTCCATCAATTCGCAAAAAGGGCTTCAGGTGATAAAAGCGACAGTCTCACTTGCAAAGATGTTCGGTTATTCAACATCGTTGCGCTCCGCCACCCAGGGCAGAGCAACATTTACGATGCAGTTTCTGCGGTTTGACCGGAGTTGATGAACGGGTTCGGGGTGAGGGGTGAGAGGTCAGGGGTGCCCTCACCCCGAACCTCGTACCTCGTACCTCGAACCTCAAATACAAAAAGATCATAAAATCATGGACACACAGAACATAGAAAAAACTTTTCAGCAGATTTTGGATACGCTTGCCGAATTAGCCGAAAGGTCAAAAGAATTGACTGAAAGTTCAAAAGAATTGACTGAAAGTTCAAAAGAAACGGACAGGCAGTTCAAAGAGACAGATGCGAGGCTGGCGAAGCTTTTTGCGGAAGCATCTGAAAGGACAAAAGAAACAGACCGGCAGTTCAAAGAAACAGATGCAAAGCTGGAGAAGCTTTTCAGGGAAACAGACCGGCAGTTCAAAGAAACAGATGCAAAGCTGGAGAAGCTTTTCAGGGAAACAGCCGAAAGTTTTAAGGAGACAGATGCAAGGCTTGATAAGCGTTTTGAGGAAACAAATAAGCAGTTCAGAGAAACAGACGCAAGTTTGGATAAGCGTTTCAGGGAAACAGATAAGCAGTTCAGAGAAACAGACGCAAGTTTGGATAAGCGTTTCAGGGAAACAGACCGGCAGCTTAAAGAAACAGGAAGAAAAATTGATAACCTTACCGGCAAATGGGGGAGATTTGTGGAGGGCTTTGTCGCGCCTGCGGCAGAATGGCTGTTTAAAGAATGGGACATAGAAATTCATGAGGTTTACCAGCGGGTACGGAAGCGACAGAACGGCAGGGGAATGGAGATTGACATTCTGGCAATAAACGCAGAATATGCCGTGCTGATAGAGGCAAAAAGCACACTGGGAGTTGACGATGTGAAAGAGCATCTTGATCGGCTGGCGCAGTTCAGAGAATTTTTTCCGCAGTACGGGGAACGAAAAATCGTGGGCGCGGTTGCAGGCATTGTGATTGAAGAGGGTGCGGACAAATTTGCCTACAAAAACGGACTGTTTGTGATTGCACAGAGCGGGGAATCTGTGAAGATTCTCAACGACCCGAATTTTAAGCCCAAGCTGCTTTAATTGATCCACGTTAAGAAAATTGTGAAGCTCCGTAGGAGCGTCATATTTATAGAAAAATGCCGCCCCCGGATCCCCGAACTCCGTAGGAGTGAAATATTTTCTACGGGATGCTACAAATATTTCGCCCCTGCGGATGCTACAAATATGCCGCTCCTACGGAGCTTCACAGCAGAACACAAGCCTCGTAGAGGCGTCATATTTGTAGCGTCATATTTGTAGCAATACAGCAACGAGAAAAGCCCCGAACTCCGTAGGAGTGAAATATTTATTGTCCTGTCGGCGATTTCTTTTTCAATTCTTCATCAATCTGCTTTCTTTCCATTTTCAACTGCTTGAGCATTTCTTCAATTTTCAGCTTTCTGTCAGGGTCTTTCGTGTGAGCCAATGCTTTTTCTAAATGAAACCCGGCATTTTTAAAATCCTTCCTATCATTATAATATATGCCCAGATAATAATGAGCGTCTTCAAAATTGTCCTGTCTGCCGCAGGCTTCGCCGAGATAATAAAATGCCTGTTTGTAATCCGGATATTTTTCCGTCAGTTCCCTGAATGTGGTCTCGGCGGCTTCAAATTTTTTCATTTCCATCTGTGTGCGCCCCAGAAAAAACATTCCCTCCGGGTCTTCCGAGTCCATGCTAACAGAACCTTCGAGTGTTTTTAAAGCTTGTGCATATCTGCCGTCTGAAAAATAGGTGATGCCCAGGTCCTTTAAAATATAAGGATCAAGCATTCTTTTTTCCAAAGCTTTTTTAAAATGGAAAATCGCCTGTTCCCGCTTGCCGGTTCTTGACAGAATCAGCCCGTATCCGTAAGCTGCTGCCGGATCATCGGGATTTTTTTTAAATTCGGCTTCAAGCTTTTCCAATGCGATATTTTCATCTGAATACAGCGCAAGGATGCGGCTGTGCGCTTTCCTGAATCCCGAATCCTGTCCCCTGCTGACCTGCGCCCTGTTTTCCTGCGTGTCTGTCCATGCGGAAATATAGGCAATCCGTTCTTCCAATGCCGGGTGCGTGGTCACATAAGTTGGGATCACATCAGAGCCGAACCATTGTTTGTTGCGGATTTTTTTCAGAATGCTTAATGATCCGGTGCCGGAATAGCCAGCTTTGTTCAGGTATTTGAGACCGAGCTGATCCGCCTGCCGCTCGTGTTCCCGGCTGTATGCCAATGAAAGCGACTGACCGGCGGCAACAGCGCTCATACTGACGGCATTGGCTGCGGCAGCCCCTGCGCCGCTGATTCCCAGAAAAATGCCTGCCGCAAGACCGGCAAAAGTTGCCAGTCCGATTTTTGATGAGCTTTCGATTTTTTGGGAAATATGCCGGCACGCAGCATGGGCGATTTCATGGGAAAGAATGCCTGCCAGTTCTTCTTCGCTGTCCATGGCTTCAATGAGACCGGTGTTGATAAAAATATTCCCGGCAGGCGCGGCAAAGGCATTATAAGCATCTTCTTTTATTATAGAAAAATGATAGGTGAAAGGCTGGGGCGGAAATTCTGCAAGGATTTTTTTGCCGACTTCGTTGATATAATTCACCAGCATCGGGTCTTTGATGATTTGGGCGTGGTGCAAGGCAGCTTTTGTAAATTCACGGGCTAATTCTTCTTCTTCGGCGATGGTGATGCACAGCCCGTCTTTTAATAAGGATATATTTGTTATCAGCAGGATACAGCAAAAATAAAATATTCTTTTTTTCATACTTCCTCCAACATGATTGTACAGGATTGTACAGGATTATACAAGATTTACATGATTATACATGATTTACATGATTATACATGATTATGCAGGATTGTAAAGAATTATACATGATTATACAGGATTTACATGATTATGCAGGATTATAAAGAATTATAAAGGATTTACGACAAGATTATAAATCCTGTAAATCATGTATAATCCTGTAAATCCTGTATAATCATGTATAATCCTGTATAATCCTGTAAATCCTGTAACGAATACTCTCAATTTGGTATTGACATTAGCGCCGTCTTATGGTTTATAAGCAAATTAAGTTTTCAGGGCTGTGTAAGAAAAAATATGTAAGAAAAAAAAATGTCCTGTGTATCGTAAATACGATATAAACAAATTTTGATGATTTTTAGCTTGACATTCTTTTTCAAGTAGATTATGAATAAATTTCTTTTTTGAGGATGTCACAGAAAAAGAGTTTCTTTCATAAAAACGAATTATGCCTGAGAAGCTCCGTAGGAGCGTTATATTTGTAGAAAAATGTTATTATCCCGAAGTTACCGAACTCCGTAGGAGTGAAATATATCAAAATATGATATGCCGCCTTTACGGGGCTTTATGAAAAATGCTTACCCTCTTGTGTGCGGGATATAAGAGCAACGTGATAAAAAAAGGGCAACTACAGGGGGTTGTCCCTACGGTTGCAATCGCAATTTCGGTAGGGGTAAGCCCCCGTGCTTACCCTGTGAATTGTCTTTTTGCAGATTAACGCAGTAGCCTTATAAGATAAAAATGTTGACATATTGTTGTTTTTAACCGACGATATGTTTATGAATGTAACAGAAAAAATTCTTAAAATTTATCAGGACTGCAAAGGCAGAGAGCCTTTCTCAGAGTGGATCGGAACATTGACGGTCAGAGACAGGGCAAGAGTACTTGCAAGATTGGACAGAGTGGAAACAGGAAATATCGGAGATTGCAGATCGGTCGGTGAAGATGTGCATGAATTAAGATTTCATTTCGGCTCAGGGTACAGAGTATATTACGGTGAGACTGACAATACACTCGTGCTTCTCTGCGGCGGAGACAAGGCTTCGCAGAAAAAAGATGTGAAAAAAGCGGAAACCTATTGGAGAGACTATATAAGAAGAACGATATGAGAAACTACAGGGATTTTGTCATAGAAAAAATGAAAAACACAGAGGAAGCTGCCGAATATCTCCGTTCTTCCTTTGAAGAGTATTCAGAAGACGGAAACCTTGAAGCATTTTTAACTGCTGTCCGAAGTGTGGCAGAATCTCGGGGCGGAATATCCGAGCTGGCAAGAATAACGGAACTGAACAGGCAGACGCTTCACAGAACTCTTTCAGCAACAGTAAATCCGAGTATAAAAACATTGCAGTCTATTCTCAGTTCACTCGGATTCAGGCTTGCAATAGAACCTGTTTTATCTTTCGACAGATAACAGGAGTCAGGCATCAGTTTAAGACAGTATTCTGAAAACAGCAGAATACTGTCATTGCAGTGCACGGGCTGACGCCCAAATCCGGCCAAAGCGGTTGAGCGGGGAGCGGAATAAAACCCGACGGCTTTATTTTTTTTCGTTATACGCTTGTAACAAAGGCACGTTTTATGAAATCAACCAAATACATTTTAAGCGCAGTGCTGATCGCTGTGATGCTGGTTTCCGGTTTGCCGGTTTTCAATCCGGAAGACGCCAGCAGAGACCGGAGAATAGACCTCCAAGATGCGGTTCTCTGGATCAGGGATTTTGCGCTCATGGTTGACAAACCCGCAGATTTTACAGCAAATATGGAAAATATTCTTTCCACATTCAATATCTTGGCAGGGCTGAAGCACACCCTCAAACCCGCAAAGGACATCAAAAATATTTCATCGGAAACTTTCTGGGCAATTCAGCCTTTCAATAAATTTTATCTTTTTTTGCTTGCAAATATGATTTCAATTCGATATAACGAGGATCGTCTGACGGTTGATCTTGAACCCCTCACGCCCCCTCCGAGAGGCTGCTGATGTTTTCGGGGTGAAGCGAGTTTTCTTGAATATGGTTTTAACATTTATGTTTTAAATAAATAAGGAGAGGAAAAATGAAGAAAATACTTTTTACGTTGTTGCTGATCGGCGCTTTTATGTTCACCGGTTCGGCGCTTGCTGCCACAATATCGGATGCGACAGTGGCTGTAGGAACGGCATCCGGTGCCCCGGGTAGCAATGTGAGTGTAACTGTGACTTGTGACGGCAAGGCAGGTACGGTCGGTGGAACTGCTTTTACCTTGACCTATGACAAAGATAAGTTTAGCTTTGTTGAACTG
>JAIFKL010000289.1 GCA_020049595.1 Desulfobacteraceae bacterium | reverse complement strand
CTTTATTTTGTATGCTCCGGCTAAGTCGTTTAAAAGATTCTGATATTCTTCATTTCTGACCGAACTGTAAGTGAACCATGGCGGATTGCCGATGATATAGTCAAATTTTCCCTTTAAAAAATGAGGCTTGTGAAGGGCATTGGCTGAGATGATATTGATATGAATCGGTTTTCTGACGCCGGCAACCTCTTTGCCCAAAGCCAGCAGCACGGTCGTTTTTGCAATCTGAACGCTTAACGGGTGAATATCAATTCCGCAAATGCTGCTGTTGATTTCCTCAACTCCGCTTTCGGGACGGAGTTCTCTGATGCGGTGAACCGCAGCCCGGAGAAAAGAGCCGCTGCCGCAGGCCGGGTCCAATATTTTATCGCCTGCTTTGAAGTGAAATTCGGCGGCGATTCTTTCGCAGAGCCAGTCCGGGGTGTAGTATTCGCCTAAAGAATGTCTCGTGTCAAGGTCAATCAGTTCCTGATAAACTCCTTTGAGAATGTCCTCGTCAACCGCATTGAAATCATAAACAGAAATTTCCTGTGCGATCACACGGAAAACTTTTTTAAGCCCGCTGAAATTTCTCTCTTTGCTTATCCAGTGGAAAAAATCGTTTTCGACAAAATTCTCAATGCTGTATTTGTTGAAAATGCTGCCGCTGATGATGCCTTTCAATGCCTCATCGTCAATATAACCGTCATTGCTTACGAGCGAATATGCCAGCATTTTTGAAAAGATGCTGAGATAAGTGTGAACGAGAAAATTTTTTTCGCTGTCGTCAAACGCGCCGTAAGCGATGGAAAGAAATTTTTTCCATTCCTGATACGAGACCTGCACTTCTCCGTATTTTTTCGCATCGTTGAAATGCCGGATCAGCTCACGCAGAGACTCGATAAACACATTGCTCTGATGCCCGAATGACTCCTCAATCCGCTTGAGCGTTGCCCGCTGTTTCTGCTCTCTGAAAAGAAAACGGTCAATCCAGTAATAAAAATCTTCCGCGTTGTTTTCGGTAAGCGTAAACGAAGCTGAAACCACCTCGTTTAACTTCAATTCCTCCTCTGTCAGATTTTCCAGACTGTCAAGCTGTGAAATATCAGGAGAAAAAACTTTCCATGTGATGCAGTCGGAAGCAATGAGCGTAAAATTATAGCCTTCGCCGGATTTGAACTGTCCGAGCAGATAGCCCGCCAATTGCTCCTTGGCATGTCTCAATGAGGCTTTCAGGTCTTTCTCAAATTCGATAATGATTTTGTTGTAAAGCGTGTCCGCACTTCCCCGGTGCAGCCTGTCTTTTCGCGGGATATTCAGTACTGTTGACTCCGAGCCTCCGGTAATTTTGTCAATAATGTCTTCAATTTCCTTTTCTCCGGCATAAAGCCGGTTGAGCAAATCTTTGAATGCCTCTTTCTTAGTTAATTCCTTGTTGGCGGATTTAACCTTCTGTCTGTAATGATTGATCAATTCTATGCGCTGATTTGACATTTTTGAGATATTTTAATTTGTTAATCAGAATTTGAAGGGATATTGACAAGTAGGATAGGGCATGTCAACGACATGCCCCTACATTTCGGCGTATCCGTATATCGTAGGGGCACGCCGCTGGCGTGCCCGCGGCATATCTCACACGCCGGAAATCATCCGACGGAGAAATACTGATTTTACTTCGCTGAACTGACTTTTTCCGTAAGCTCAGGAACAAATTCAAGAATATCCGCCACAACGCCCACGTCCGCAAACTGGAAAATCGGGGCTTTGGCGTTTTTGTTCACGGCAATGATAAAGGGATTTCCCTTGATGCCGCCCATGTGCTGGAAAGAACCGCTGATGCCCAGCGCCATATAGACTTTGGGTTTTACGGTCTTGCCGGAAGTTCCGACCTGACGGGCTTTTTCAAGCCATTTGGCATCCACGATGGGTCTGGAGCAGGACACATCCGCGCCCATGACTTTTGCCAAATCATGGATAATGCCGAGATTGTCCTGTTCTTCAATGCCGCGTCCCACAGAGACAAGCACTTCGGATTTGGTGATGTCAACGTCTCCGGCTTCGGCTTCCACCACTTCCAGAAAATGCCGCGTGGTTTCCGACAAATCGCCCGCGTCTTTGGTTTTGTCAGCCACATTGCCGCCCCCGGCTTTGCTTTCATCTGCCTGAAATGAACCGGCACGGACATTGATGACTGCGCCGCCGGAAATATCGCACAGAACATGCGTGCTGACCATGCCGCTGTATTCCTGACGCACGATTTTGAGTTTTCCGCCGTCAATGCCTTCAAAACCGACCGCGTCTGGAACAAATGCCGCATCCAATTTTACGGAAAGCCCGGGTCCGAGGTCCATGCCGAAAGTGTCATGTGCCATCAGCACAATAGAGCCTTTGGGCAAAATTTTGACCAATGCTTTTCGGATGACTTCCGCGTTGGGATAAGCCAAAGATGCGCTGTCAATTTTCCATACTTCTTTGTAGGAAGAAGCGACTTCTTTGCACACGGCGTCCACTCCCGAACCCGTGACAATTGCGGTGACAGCAGCGCCCGCGTCTATTTTTTTGGCGGCTGCGACTAATTCAAGCGCGGTGTCGTCCGCCTTTCCGTTTTTATGAGCGATATATGCAAAAATCTGTTGAGCCATTATTTTATACCTCCTTTGGCTTTGAGCATTTCAAGTAATTTGTCAATGATTTCTTCGGTGCTGCCTTCAAGCATTTCCGCGCCTTCACCCAGCGCAGGCACAAAATAATCCACCCGTTTGACTTTTGCGCCGGCAGCGCCCACAGCAGCCGCTGCAATGCCCAGATCGCCCGCGCCGTGAACCGGAATATCCACCGACGCGACTTTGCGGATGCCGCGGATGCCGACATATCGGGGTTCGTTGATGCCGGTCTGAATCGAAAGCACGCAGGGAAGAGCGATTTCGTTCATTTCCTGATTTCCGCCCTCGACTTCACGTCCCGCTTTTATCTTTTTGTCATTCAGGACTTCTATCTTGTTCACCAAAGACGCGTAAGGATAATCCAGCATTGCCGCGAGCATACCGCCCACCTGACCTGCGCCGTCGTCTGCCTGTGCGCCGGTCAGAATCAGGTCGTATTTGCCTTTCTGGATTTCGGCTTTGAGAATGCTCGCAACGCCTTTTCCGTCAGAGCCTTCAAAAGCTTTGTCCGAAAGCAGGATGCCTTTGTCCGCGCCCATTGCCATTTCTCTTCTCAGCACCTCTTCGGAATCCTGATTTCCGACGGTCACAACCGTCACGGAACCGCCCACTTTGTCGCGAATCTGAATGGCTTCTTCCACCGCGTAGTTGTCCCATTCGTTTACCGAATACACAAGGTCGTCGCGTACAATGTCTGAGCCGCTCTTGTTGATTTCAATCTCGTTTTCAGAAGTGTCGGGAACTCTTTTGACACATACCAAAATTTCCATGTCTTTCCTCCTGTTTACTATTTTATTTTGCTATGGATACGCTTTTCTGCAAATCGCTTTGACGTATTCCATGCGAATGTATTTCAAAATGGTTTTAATATAAGTTGCTCCGGGCGCTTTTTCAATTTTTTTTTACGCCGATTGATTTTGATCATCACCATATTTTTTTCTCATTACAGAGTAACGCACGGCAACTGTAGAACGGGTTTAAAACCCGTTCTACGAGGCAGAGCCTCCGCAATACTCTGTTTCGGAAAGTCACTCTCCCGCTTCATTGCAACGTAAGATATGTGACAGTTTAGACGCTGCATCATTCGGAATATCAACCGGAATAAAATAATCCGCGGGATACAGATAATCCTCTCCTTCATTATCTATAACCCGAATATAACCGGATTTTGCCGCACTTTCATCCGGTAAAACCTGATAGATCATCCTCGGCGTTAATAAATCCGAATCATCAGTATTGATGCAGACAGCAAAGTTTGATATTAAATTTTTATGTGTTATCGGCATGTTTCTTTAATCCAAAAAACATTTCTCTGCTCTCCGCTTCTTTTCTCTTCCGGTGTCTTTTTAATGACTTACTTTCTTTTGAATTTCCTCAATAAATATCCTGAGACTCGGATTATCTTTATAATGACTCATAAGAACCTTGTGCTTGCAATATTGCTTTGAAATATTTTCATAAATATCAGATTGTTTGCGTTCTGGATCAATAGCTTTTTCATTCTTTCGTTTCAAAGCGATATTTAATGTGTCGAGACAATTTTTAGTTTTGGATTTTTTCTTCTTGTCTGTACAGTAAAGCGGTAACAACCAGCATTCAACAGAATGTACAGATATGGCAAAAATAATGTTTTTGCCAAACTTGTCAAAAAACTCTGTTCCGATTAAATTTTTAAATTTATCAACCACTCTCTGAATCAATACCTTCGGCTCAAGCTCTTTTCCATTTTCATGTCTTGCTATATCGTAATGTTTATTCTCAGAAACATCGGTGTCAATCTGAACAACCACATAATCGTTGAATTGAAAAGATTCTTTAAACTGAACAGACTGACAATATTCAAAAACCTTAAACCAGTTACTGTAATTTTCAATCCGATGTTTATCTGTTTCATCTCTCAGAGGTAGAAGCCAGTTTATCATCATATCCGGATCGTTAAAATAACCCGTCAAAATATTTTCAATGATAATCTGGTCGGTTTTACCCTCTGTGATTAAAGCGAAAGTAGTCATCTTATACCAATTCGTTTTCAAATTTCAGATCGTAAAGCGATTTTTCAAATCGCTTAAACCGCTTGAAAAGCGGTTTTACGGAGAACACCGTTTTTGATAGCGAATTTGTATTAAAAATTCTTCGGAAGCCCGCCGATGTATCCTCGTAAAAATGCTTCTGACAGCTTAACCGGCTCTTGTCCTTCTATTGTTTTCTGTTTAAAAATCCGTTTGAGCGTGGTGTGCCCCAATTTGTTGCGATAGACAACAAACAATCTCTGCTCATCATCGTCAAGGTTAAGTCCGTCTAACGTAGCAGGGTTGTGAGTTGTAAAAATTGACTGCTTATCATATTGTTTGGATAAGCCTACTAATTCTTTCACTAATTGACTGCACAATTTAGGATTGAGCGATGCGTCAATATTGTCAATAGCAAAAAAATTCGGCGTGTTGTCGCTGATAAAGAGCGAAAAGTAAAAAAGAAGAAACAAAAAGCCTTCGTTTGAACTTTTCTGGTCAAAATATGCCAAGCTTTTATCTAAATATTTATCCTTGATTTTGATACTTCCCCTGTTTTCAATCGGATTCTGAATCACATCAAATCCTTTGAACCACTCTATCAGTTCAAGTTTTTCTTTAATTGCCTCTATCTTTTTACTGTCTTCGCTTGAATTTAATACTGTCAGAAGTTTTAAAAGTCCTTCTCCGTTGATACCTAAAGGCTGAATCTGTCCTTCTTTTTCAAATGTACGCAATGAAACGCTTTCCGGAGAATATATTAAAAAATTGGATAATTCCTGAAAATTATTTTTTAATCGCTCTAAATAGCTTGAAATTTTTTCTGTTTCTTCTATATCCTCTTTTGCTGAAACAGCGTTAATGGTTGATTTATCCAAATCAATTTGTTCGATAGCTTTCCATTTAGAATACGGCTTATTGTCATTATTAAGACTGAAAGAAATGTTCCCTTTATCTGTTTCAGCATAAAGTTTTATTTCTTTATCAGTATATTTCACATCAAAGGCGGCACGCATTAATTGAGGCTCAGTAACTCTTATTCCTCTTGATACCAAAAATTCGTTATCCAATTTATAGGTTATAGCAGCGGAAGCCAATGCGATTGCTTCCAGAATGTTGCTTTTCCCGCCCCCGTTTTCGCCTATTAAAACTGTAATTCGTCCTAACTCTAATTTGAGATTCTGAATAGATTTAAAATTATCTATTCCGATTTCTTTTATCATAAGCACCTGCTGATGTATTCAAATCAAAATTATCTGTCTTTTTCTTCCGGCGGCTTAATATGCTGAAACATACGGAACAGGCACAAATCATAAATGATTTTCAGTCCGCCCGCCAGAAAAAACGGCGCGCTGATAAGCGCCGGATGCGCCAGAAAAAAACCGGTCAGCGCAGGCGACAGCGACGCGCCGACAGAACGGGCAATGTTTGTAATGCCGGACGCGGCAGTGCGCTCATCCGGCGAGACGACCGCCATTGTGTAGGACTGACGGGTCGGTATATCCATCTGGGAAATGCTGAAACGCAACATCAGCACAATGACTGCCGATTCAAGATTCGGCATCAGCGGCACCATGCACAGCAGCACATTGGACGGAATATGCGTAAAAACCATTGTATTGATAAGCCCGATATGTTTCGCAATCCGAGCCGCAAGCAACGCGGAAATCCCTGCCAGAAGATTTGCCCCGAAAAAAATACTTCCCAGAACGCCCGTGTCCGCGCCGAATCGGATATGAAACCAGTATGCCATGATGCTTTGAATAACAAAGCCGCCTGCAAAGGCGTCCACGGCAAACAGCGCACTCAGCCGTATAACAACATTCCGTGAACGGTGCAAGCCCATTTTGTATCTGACAGGATTGTTGTTTACGGTTTCAATATTTGACGACAATCCGAAAAAGAGCAGCATCAGCCCCAGCCCGCCAAGAGCATAACCGAACAGAATGATGCGGAATGCCTCTGTCCGGGGCATTCCGCCCTGGTGCAAAATTTCGGCAAGCCACCCGCTGCCGAGCGCGCCCGCGGCTGTGGCAAAAGAACCGGCAAGATTATACCAGCCGAATGCCCAGGTCCGTTTTTCATCGGGAAGAATCTGCGACAGCGATGCCTGTTCGATGGAAAGAAAGGGACCGATTTCATTTCCGCTGGGACTGATGATGCCGATAATCGCGGCAAGGGTCAGGATGATCGGATTTTTCGTAAAAATAAAGACAATGCCCGCTCCTGTCATCAAAGCCGCGCCGAAAATCAGCATCCGCTTCCTGCCGATGCGGTCGGCGTTGGTCGTAACCCACAATGAAACCGCCACATCTCCGAGCAGCGTCAGCGAGAGCAGCAGACCGATTTTGTAATCGCTCAGTCCGATTTCCGACAGATACAGAACCAGCACCACTGACAGAAATCCGTAAGCAAACAGACGGATGACTCGTGTTGAAAACAGAAGAAAAATATCTGATTTCAAATGATTATTTTTCAGCAGCCATCCACTCATGAATTTGATTTCTCGCTACGCTCTAACTAACAGATCAAATTTATATATAATTCTCACTTCTCAATGCAGCCTATAAGATATGTGACTTTTATGTATTACCGGCATGTTTCTTTTCTTGTTAAACTGTAGAACGGGTTTAAAACCCGTTCTACGAGGCATGTTTCTTTTCTTGTTAAACTGTAGAACGGGTTTTAAACCCGTTCTACGAGGCAGAGCCTCGTGATGCGCATTCCCACGCAGAGCGTGGGAACGAGAAACGGGTTTTAAACCCGTTCTACGAGGCAGAGCCTCGTAATGCGCATTCCCACGCAGAGCATGGGAACGAGAATGGTGGGCAAAGCCCACCCTACAATTCAATTTTTTCATAAACTTCTTCAAGGCTTATTTCGCAATCAAACGCGGCGATATGAAATACGGCTTTCGGGTCTTTGTATTCCGAAAACAGCCAGCGATTGTCCGGCTGCCGGACATAATGCTCAATGCGGCATTTGTCCTGAGCAATCAGCAGATAGTCCGACAAAGATGCAATCATCCGGTAATTCTCGAATTTCTTTCCACGGTCATAAGCTTCGGTGGATTCGGACAAAACTTCGACAATCAGGCTCGGATTGAGCAGCGTGTCGCAATGCTCGTCGTCAAATTCAGGCTTTTCGCATACGCCGACAATATCAGGGTAAGCATACAGACCGGTATGACTCACTTTGACGCGCATATTGCTGATGTAAGCTTCAAGAGGACGTTTCCGAATTTGCCTGTAAATTGCGGCAGCGACATTTCCGGTAATGAGATTATGCCTTCGGCTTGCCCCTGCCATTGCAAAGGTTTCGCCGTTGAAATATTCGCTTTTATATTCCGCTTTCCGCTCCATCTCTAAATACTGTTCCGGCGTGAGCGGCTGCTGCTTTTCGGATTTTAAAGACATGTCCTGTCCTTAAATAAAAAAGGTTCTCGCAAAGGCGCGAAGAACGCAAAGAAATAAAAAAAAATAATCTCGGCTTTCTGAAAATGCTTATTTATTTATAAAAAAGTTCTTCTTTGCGCTCTTTGCGTCCTTTGCGAGATCAAAATTTATTATTTATTTATAAAAAAGTTCTTCTTTGCGCTCTTTGCGTCCTTTGCGAGATCAAAATTTATAAAAAGTTCTCGCAAAGGCGCTAAGAACGCAAAGAAATAAAAAAAATAATCTCAGGCTTTCTGAAAATGCTTATTTATTTATAAAAAAGTTCTTCTTTGCGCTCTTTGCGTCCTTTGCGAGATCAAAATTTATAAAAAGTTCTCGCAAAGGCGCTAAGACCGCAACGTAGGGGCAGCCCCCTGTGGCTGCCCTTTTGCGCCGAGGTGATGGCTGCCCTTCTGCCAAAGGGTAAGCACGGGGGCTTACCCCTACGGAATTTTGCGCCTTTTGCGTCTTTTGCGAGATAAAAACTTATTCGGTGATCAGATGTCGGTCAATCAGTTCCACCAGATCAATTGCCTGCATTTTGCCTTCCAGACCGCTGGTTTTGATGGCATCCTCAATATTCACCATGCAGAAAGGACATGCCGTGACAATCACTGTCGCGCCGGCTTCATTTGCCATTTCCACCCGCAGTTTGCCCATGCGGGTTTCCTCAGTGGGTTCGTAAAACAGCATCAGCCCGCCGCCGCCGCAGCAGAAAGAACGGTCTCTGCTTTTCGTCATTTCCACGCGCTTGACGCCCGGAATCGCATCAATCACCGCTCTGGGCGCGTCATAAATTTCATTGTGCCGCCCCAGATAACAGGGATCATGGTAAACATAAACCGCGCTGCTGTCTTCCACAGATTTCAGCCGGATTTTTCCTTCCTTTATATAGCGGTCCAATGCCTCACTGATATGCTCCACCGGCGGAAGCCCCTTGTAATCGTTCTTCAGAGCATTCAGCGCGTGGGGGTCTGCGGTGACAATCTGCTTGACGCCGGATTCAAGAATGGCTTCGGTGTTCTGCTCTTTCAGATTCACGAAAAGCATTTCTTCTCCGAAACGTCTGGCTTCGTGACCGCTGTCTTTTTCCGCAGCTCCCAGAATACCGAAATTAACACCGGCTGCTGTCAGCACTCGTGCGGTCGCCTTGCCGATTTCCTGAATGCGGTCATCATAAGACGTGATACTGTCCGCAAAATAAAGCATGTCTGCGGTTTCCTCCCCGTCCAGAATCCTGACTTCGATGCCGCTTTCTTTTTCCACTGCTTTTGCCCAGTCCGCACGCTTTTTCTCCATTTTTCCCCAGGGATTTCCCCGTTTTTCCAGCGCGCTCAGAGGCTTTTGCAGAGACTGCGGCACCATGCCTGCGTCCACCATGCCTCTTCTCAAATCCACAATCTTATCTATATATTGGATCATAATGGGGCATTCGGCTTCGCACGCGCCGCAGGTGGTGCAGGACCAGATTTCATCTTCCTCAAAAATCGTTCCGATCAAAGGCTCTTTTTTCTGAAAATCTCCGCGGATGGGATAAGTTTTGTAACAGTAATCACGGGCTTTGATGCTGATAAAACGGGGAGACAGCGGGCGTCCCACCGCATTTGCGGGACACTGATCCGAACAGCGTCCGCAGTCCGCGCAGGAATAGAAATCCAGAATATGTTTCCATGTAAAATCCGTGATTTTCTTTACGCCGAAAGATTCGAGTTCTTCCAGCTTATCATCTTCCACACCGTATTTCACCGGCTTTACCGTGCCTTTGTCCAATTTCATGAAAAACACGTTGAAAAGCGAGGTGATGACATGAAAATGTTTTCCCAAGGGCAGAAAGCACAGGAAAAAGAAAAAAGTCAGGTCATGGATGTAATATGCAATCACATGGAGAAACTGAAGCGTTCCTTCAGATGCGCCGACCAGTATTTTCTTGAAAACCCATGCCAGACTCAGCAATGCCGGAACTTCGGTCGGCAAGCCTTTCTGTAAGGCTGCCGCGACCGCGCTGGCTTCAAACATGCTTTCGGACAGCATCAGCAGGGAAATAAGCCCCAGAACGAACACGGCTTCTGCGGTGTGGTCATGTCCGTATTTTTCAGGCACGGCATAGCGTTTCGGTTTGTAAATGCCCCGCCGGATCGCAGCGATCACGCAGGCGATCAGCACCATGGTCGCTGCATAGTCTTTGAAAATACTGTAAATATGTCCGAGTTTGCCGCCGAAACCCGGCAGAACAAAATCTTCGGATATACCGATAATAACCAATGATGTTGACCGGATTGACAAAATGATAAATCCGGCAAATATCATGATGTGAAGAACGCCTGCCAGCATGTATCTGGGCTGGCGGTACTGTGCAAGCCAGAGTTTGAGTACGTTTATAATCCGCTCAAGAACACGGTCAAAACGATGATCCGGTGCTGCCAGCACGAGCGGCGCGATGCGTTTTGCTATAATATAGGTAAATATCGCCACGCCGATAATCGGAATCAGAACAGAAAAAAATGCCCCCGGAATCCCCATAATACAGGTCTGAGCCGGAGAGATCAAAGCTGTTTCCATTTTTTACTTTTTTTCTCCTTTCTCAATTCATTAAATATATTTAATAAAAAATTAAAACGAAAAAATAAATGCTGAAATTTTACTCCGGAGTGCGTCATCTTATTAAAAACATAGCGAAGCGACCGAATTTTATAAAAGGGGTTAGCTGTAGAACGGGTTTAAAACCCGTTTTACTTTGCTGAAATTCGGAATGCGTCATATTGGTAAAGCTATTTTTAAACTCGCTCTACTGCGTGCAGTGCTGAAATCCGTTTCAGCACTCCGGAATGCGTCATATTGGTAAAGCGAGTTTTAAACTCGCTCTACTGCGTGCAGTGCTGAAATCCGTTTCAGCACTCCGGACCGGTGTTATCAGAATCGCCTCCTTTCTCTTTGTTAAAATTAAAATAAAAAAAAGAACAATGAAATTCATGTTCCTTAGTAACAGTTATTGACAAATGCCCTTTCACATTTTAAAAGGATTTTTCTTAGCATATAAAATCGCTTTAAACAATAAAAAAAGGAGATTTGTTTCATGAAAGAAATCAGGTATCAGGATAAACCTTGGCTTGCCCGTTATGAGAAAGGAGTTCCCGAAAAGGCGGCTTATGAAAACATCTGTCTTCCCGGTTTTCTGGAAAGATCGGCTGATAAATTTTCCGATAAGCCTGCGCTTATTTTTCAGGGATATTCAATATCTTATGTTAAATTAAATGAAATGGTGAATCGTTTTGCAGCATGTCTGACTGATTTCGGCATCAGAAAAGGCGACAGTGTTGCGATTCTGCTGCCGAACCTGATTCCCTGTGTTGCGGCATATTATGCGACTATGAAAATCGGCGGCGTAACGGTGATGAACAATCCCCTGTATTCGGACCGGGAACTGAAACATCAGTTTAACGATTCGGAAGCCAAAGTGCTGATCACCCTGGATCTGCTGGCAGACCGCATGGTTGCGCTTCGGCCTCAGACCCGCATCAGACAGATCATTTACACTTCCATCGGCGATTACCTTCCCTTTCCCAAAAACCTGCTTTTTCCCTTTGTGGGCAAAAAGAAAAAATTGGCTGCGGATGTCAAATCCAAAGAGGAAATATATAAATGGAAAGAACTTGTGTCAAGATATTCTCCGGTATTGCCGCAAGTTTCTATTTCTTTTGACGATGTTGCCATGTATCAGTACACAGGCGGGACCACCGGCGTTTCAAAAGGCGTGATGCTGACCCACGGGAATCTGAGCCGTCAGGTTCAGCAGGTTGCCGCATGGTTTCCGAGTTTCGACAGAGGCAATGAAACGATGCTGGGCGCGCTTCCGTTTTTTCATGTTTTCGGGCTGACAACAGCCATGAATCTTTCCATATATGAAGGCTGGGGAAATATTCTGATCCCCAAACCCCAGCCCGATGCGCTGCTGGAGGCGGTCAGGAAATTCAAACCGACCTTTGCGCCGCTGGTGCCGACCATGTATATCGGAATGCTGAATCATCCTGATATTCACAACAGCGATCTGACTTCGATCAAAGGCTGTTTTTCCGGCAGCGCGCCTCTTCCTGTGGAGGTCATCAAAGAATTTGAGGAAAAAACCGGCGCGGTGATTGTGGAAGGCTACGGGCTGACTGAAACCACGCCGGTCACGCATATCAATCCTTTTCATCGGGATAAGCGGAAAATCGGAAGCATCGGTCTTCCGATTCCGGATACGGAATGCCGGATTGTCAGTCTGGAGGACGGAAAAACAGATGTGCCTTCGGGTCAGTCCGGCGAACTGCTGGTCAGGGGACCGCAGATTATGAAGGGCTATCGCAACATGCCCCAAGAAACGGCAAATGTGTTGAGCAGTGACGGATGGCTTTCTACCGGCGATATTGCCGTGATGGATGAAGAGGGTTATTTTTTCATTGTTGACCGGAAAAAAGATTTGATTATATCAAGCGGTTATAATGTATATCCGCGAGACATTGAAGAAGTGTTTTACGAGCATCCCGATGTGAAAGAAGCCTGTGCAATCGGGATTCCGCATCCGCATCGGGGCGAGGCGGTGAAGGTTTTTGTGGTGCCGAAAGAGGAAAAGATTATTTCGGAACAGGAACTGATGGAATACTGCAAGACCAAGCTGGCAAAATATAAGTGGCCCGAGGAGATTGAATTCAGGGAAGATTTGCCCAAAAGCAATGTGGGCAAGATTCTGAAGAAAAATCTCAGGGCGGAGAGCGGAGAAAAGAAATAATACGGATTCGCTTTCAAAGATCGGTCTTTTCAGACCGTAAAGCGCCCCGGCTTAAAACAGATTCAAACCGCTGAAACCGCCTTAAAAGCGCCCGGCTGAAATCAGACACGGATAACACAGTTTTTTAAAGCGAATTGGTATAAGCTGAAAAAGCGAGGTTTTTTTGCCACGAACGGACACCGATTTTAACCACGAAAATGCGAAAAAAACGAAAGACACGAAATTATTCT
>JAIFKL010000331.1 GCA_020049595.1 Desulfobacteraceae bacterium | reverse complement strand
GCCTCAAGAAGATTTCCCAAGAGTACTTTCCGCTTGTCGAATGCCTGCATCTCCCAGATGCCTTCTCTTGCGCCGAAGAATTGAGCGTAGCCATAGACAACTCCGATTTCCGGGTGATTGTCCAATATCTCGACAGCTTTGCTCATATAATGGGGGCGGATTTTATTGTCGGCATCTAAGGGCAAAATATATTCGCCTCTCGCAATTCGGACGCCGCTGTTACGCGCGCCGCCCAAACCCTGATTTTCCTGATGAATAATTTTCACTCTCGGGTGATTTCGGAACCGCTCTTCAAGCGTTCTGAAGATTTGCTGCGTTAAGATGTCCGTAGAACCGTCATTGACGATAATCATTTCATAATCTTCAAATGTGGATTTCTGGACGCTCTCAATCGCATCGTTCAGAAATTGTCCCTGATTATAGCAGGGAATAACGACTGAAATTCTGATAATTATATCTGAATTTTGACTCATAAAATGACTCCGTTAAACCTGAGAAAATTTCTCGCAAAGGACGCAAAGCCCGCAAAGGAAAAAAAGAGCAGATTTGAAAACTTTTTAAATCTCGCATTCTGTCTGAGCTTTTCTTTGCGCCCTTTGCGAGAACCATCACTAATATATCGGCTTCAATATAAAGATAAACTCGTAAGCGTCGGCGTATTTTTCCAATATCTCAAATTTGATATTCAGCTTATCCCGCATTAAATCTAACATAGCTAAAAAATTAGCCTCAACAAAGACGTGATAATGAATGGCAAATTCCATATCATAAAGCTTCTTTGCTTCCGCAAAAGCATCTTCAAAGTTCTGTCTTTTGCCCACTTTAACAACCCATTCCCAGAAATGATTAAAATCAATCAGTTTTCTGTCAGATTCTTTTGCCAGATAATCGTTGGCAAAGTGTTCGACAGGCGTAACTTCACGATCTTTGTCAAAAGCAGATTCATTTCTCATGTTGGGCAGCGCGAGATAAATAACGCCGGTGTATTTCTTAACAACCCTGTGAAATTCCTTCATTGCCTGAATCGGATTTGCTGCATGTTCAAGCAGATGGTTGGCAATGAGAAAATCCTGAGCAGCATCCGGTATCACGGACAAATCTTCGGCAGACGCGACAATATCCGGCGACACCAGTGTATTCTGTTCAAGCTCCTGATAATGCGCTTTCAGCGTGTCAAGCGGCTTGCGATCCACATACTGAACGCTTGCCGAAGCCGTATCCACCGGCAGCGGATTATGCAGCGCGCCGATTTCAATTCCCGTATCCACCGGCAGCGGATTATGCAGCGCGCCGATTTCAATTCCCTGTCCCTTGATATATTTGCCCGCAAGCGACTGCCTTGAAATGACTTCTGCCTGTTCATGCGCTTGAGGCTGCGGCGCAGGAATGACTTCCGGCTTCTTGGAAATGACTTCATGCAGAACCTCTTTCAGCCTCGCGGAACGAATCAGCGTGGTATGCTGGCTTCTTGCCTTATAAAAGGCAGCCGCGCCCATTTTTTGCCTGAGAGAATCATCTTCAACTAAGAGGCGAAGATTATCTCGCCACTCCTGAGCATTGGAACACAACAGTCCGTCTTCGAGATGTGTGATTATCTCATTGTAAGGCTCCAGATTTGAAGCAATAGTCGGAACATTGAGCAGTCCAGCTTCCAAAAATTTGATAGAACTTTTGGATCGTTTATGCGGATTTGCCTCCAAAGGCGCAAGATTTATATCTACTTCGGAGATAAACTGCGGAAGCACATCGAAAGGCACAAAATCAATCTGTTCCACTCTGCCGCCAAAGGCTTTGACAAAAGTCTCATCTATCTCAAGATGTCCGACAATTCTGAGTTTAACCTGAGCGAATGTATTCAATATCTCAAACAGCGCATCTTTTACAAAAGCAAAGTCATAGTCATGGTCATTGCGCCATCCGCTGAAATATCCCAGTACAATCTCTTTTCTGTCCTTTTTTTTCTCAAGCGATGGGATTCTGAATTTTTCCGACTTGTTCAACTGTTTTTCGCTTAACGCATTTTCTATCACGTAAATACTGCTATGCAAGCCGTTAAGCTGGGATTTAAGATAATTTGTAGAGACAAGACAGGCATCGCAAGACGGAATGAGATTTACAGTCCAGTCAACATTCTCGTGGAAGTTCGCCAACTGCGATACGGACATATATTTCTGCAATCTGAGATAAGCTTCCACCGAGTGATCCGTGACCAAATCATCAGTTGAATAAAGAACGATTTTTCCTTTTTCCTTACACAGATGAGTCAATTCTGTAATATTCTGTAATTTATAAGGTCTGTTCAGAATAATGACTTCATTATTTTGTGCATCAACAGGCGGATTCACCTCGTGTACCAGTTTGCATGTTACCTGATGATAGCCCAGATAGTAAAGCTGTTCTTTCAGATTCAGACATCTGTAAATATAGGGTGCGCCCTCGATTCCGCTCACAATCAGAAATCTGAGCGCGGCTCTGTTTAATTCGGAAAGTTTATTTTTCCCCGGCGTATTTTCTCCGCTCATGGACATACCTTTCTCAGACAAAAAATGATGTACAATCATATCTTTTTCAGAAACAGCATCATGGAGATGTCGTATCTGTATGTCTTTTTCCCAAGTCGCTGTGTTCAAATGATAAAGCTGTGTGTCCTTTTCCCATACGGCGGCATTCAGATGATAAATTTCTACTTCTTTGTCTTTCAGAGATATGTTTAACTCATATATCTGCGTATCTTTTTCCCACAATGCCGCATTCAGATGATTGACTTGCTGATTTATCTCCCATAGCTCAGTCTTCAAATCATGGACTTGTGCATCTTTCTCATGAATCTGAACATCTTTTTTCCATAGAACTGCATTCAAATCATATAGTTGTGCGTCTTTTTCACTTATCTGAATATCCTTCTCCCACACCGCCGTGTTCAGCTTATGAATTTCCTTGTCTTTTTTACTAATCTGAACGTCTTTTCCCCATGCTGCTGTGTTAAGAGTGTGAATTTCTCCTTCCTTTTTACTAATTAGAACATCTTTTTCCCACAGGGCAGTGTTCAATTCATAAATTTTTCTGTCTTTCTCGTTTATCTCAACATCTTTCTGCCAACCCGCTGTATTCAATTCATGAATCTGAATATCTTTCTTTGCTGTTGCCGTAGTTAAATCTTGCAGCCGGACATCTTTTTCCCACAAAGCCTGATTAAGATGATAGAGACTTGCGTCTTTTTCATAGAGTTGCGAATCTTTTTCCCAGACCGCCGTATTCAGATGATGGATTTGTCCTTCTTTTTCATAGAGTTGCGAATCTTTTTCCCAGACATTTTTGTAAAGATCATAAACTAATACATCTTTTCCCATGATTTCAGATACATCTTTTATTGAAAAGCCTTTTCCGAAAAGTGAGAGATTCGGATTGTAGTAGGGGTCGCCCTGTTCTAAAACTTGCTTCCATCTGTGTTGAAAATGTCTTATCTCTTTTAAAAACCTTATCTTTTTTTCAGGCGTGTCTTCATATCCCCTGCTTACAGATTCGTGGTGATATAATGCCGAATAGGGCGTATAAACCACAAGATAGCCTTTTTCCCGCATTCTCAGGCAAAGATCAATATCATTGTAGGCATGGCTGTATGTCTCATCAAATCCGCCCATTTCCTCAAAAAGCGATTTCCTGACCATCATACAGGCGGCAGTTACCGCGCTCAAATTCTGAATGACTTTTACTCTGCCATTATAACCGAGATCATCTCCGGGAACCTTGTAATGAGCATAACCGGCAATACCGCCCAAACCGAGAATCAGCCCGGCATGTTGAATCGTGTTATCGGCAAAAGACAACTGTGCGCCCACTGCGCCGACATCTCTGCGGCTGGCAAATTCAAGCATTGCCTCAATCCAGTCCGAAGCAATGACTTCAGTATCATTATTCAAAAAAATGAGATATTCCGAATCGGTATGTCTCACCGCTTCGTTGTTTATGGCAGAAAAATTAAAGGATTTGCTATATCTCAGGATTTGAATCCGATCAAGCTGTTTTATCTCATCAAAATATCTGAAAGTTTCATCTTCCTCACTGAGATTATCAACAATGTAAATTTTATAATTTTTATATGAACTCAGTCGGAGAATGGAATCCACGCATCTTTTCAGTAGATTTATTTTGTCTTTGGTCGGAATAATGACAGAGACATTTGGCGCGTCAACTATTCGATATTTCACATGATAAGAACCGTTGAAAAGCCCTTCTCTTACTTCTCCGTCCAAGCCGGTTCGCCGGAGATGTTCATTCAGGGCTTTTTCGGCATATTCAGCGTGCAGGTTCACCTTTGCTTCGTATTCGGTGTGATGTCTTACATGATAAAGCACTTGCGGAACATGAGCAATCCGCCGAGCCTTTTCAATCACTCTCAGAAAAAAGTCATAATCCTGAGCATCTCCAAAGGCTTCTCTGAAGCCACCCGCCTCGTCCGCCGTCGTTTTCCGTAGAACTGTAAATCTTCCGATATAGTTATAGCTGCGGAACGTATCCGGAGACCAGTCCGGCTTGAAATGCGGATCAGAACGCATGCCGCTTTCTGAAATTTTATCTTCATCAGTATAGATAAAATCCAAGTCATTCTCGTCATTGAGAAGTCTTACAATCTCATAGAGTGCGGAAATTTCTAACTCATCATCATGTCCGAGAACGGCTATAAATTCTCCGCCCGCAAGCGATAAGACATCGTTTGCATTGCCTTCTATATGTCTTATGCGGTCATCCTTTTGCAGATAATCTTTTACGACGGGAGAGACTTCAGCATTTTCCGATACGATACACAACTCCCATATCTCAGGATAATACTGATTTTCGGCTGATATGAAAAAGATTTACTCTTTTGTCTCTTGACTTCTTCGCTGTCGTCCAACGCGGCGAAAGCAAGAAGATATGAGTTATATTTATCCGTATTTTCAGAATTTTTAGATAGTTCAGCTTTTATCGGTTCTATATTTTCGGGCAGATGTTTCTGAGCCGCATGACTGCCCAAGGCTGAAAAGAAACTGCGTACCTGATCCGCATAATCTTTATCCATGCTCAGAAAAGCCCGAATGTCTTCCGACAATTCCTCGCCGACTCCCAGAACGCCAAGTCCGTAAGAGTGAATAAATTCAAAATTCGGATAGTTTTCCTTCAATTCCTCCCAAAATTTCCAGACGCCGAAATTCTGGTGTCTCACGCTGATGTCATGCAGCAGCACTACACCTCGCCTGCTCATTTTCGGCAGCCATGTATCAAAATCATGCTTGACTGCCTCGTAGGAATGCAGCCCGTCAATATGCAGTAAGTCAATGCTGCCGTCTGAAAACCGGGATACTGCTTCATCAAAGCGCATTTCTAAGAGTGTAGAAAAACTTCCGTAGAGCGGGTCATGGTGGCTGCGGAGTTCTTTCAGAATTTCTTTGGGATAAAAGCCAGCGTGTTCATCGCCCTTCCATGAGTCAACCGCATAGCAGAGACAATCCAAATTCAGAGATTTTACGGCTTGGCAAAAGGCACAGTAGGAATCGCCTTTGTGCGTTCCGAGTTCTACAAGTAGTCTCGGACGCAACATTTCCGTGACGGCAAAGGCAAAAGGAATATGTCCGTGCCAGCCGAAAACATCGGTGAGTCTCAGCGGTTTCTGAGAGATAAGAGAATAAGATAAAGGATTGAAAAACTTATTCATTAATTTATTTACGTTTTTTGTTTTGCCACGAATGGACACGAATGTCTCACGAATGAGTTATTTATTTACTTCACGAGTGAGTGAAAAATGCTATAAATAATAAATTCGTGCGTTATTCGTGAGATAATTCGTGTCTATTCGTGGCAAAAAAATATTATCACTTCAAAAGCTTGGTCAGGAGATAATTTCTGATTTGCGCTTTCCATGAGAAAAGCCTTGATGCCGCGGGTTTCCGGCACACGAGAACAACATCCTGCCACATCTCGCTTCCGTCAGTATAAGTGCTTGTATCTTTTCGATGAATTTCCAAAATCTCCATAGCGGCAAAGCGGGCAACTGCACTGAAACCGTCCGTAAAAAAACGCCAGCAGTCCACCGGAAAACGATGTTCGGGTCCCCCGGAAGGCGCAATCAGACAGCACAAACCGCCGGGTTTCAGCACCCTGAATATCTCAAGAATGGTCAGCCAGAAAAATTCGATATGCTCAAACGCCTGCCCGGAAATCACGACATCAGCCGAATTTGATGAGACATTCTGCCATCGGTACGGGTCTTGCAGAACAATATCCACGTTTTTGCCCGGAGACATGTCTATGCCTCTGTATGTCCAAGCCGGGAAGTCAAAAAAAGCTTTGTAAGAACCGTTTATATCAAGACTTCCAAGATCGAGAATCAGCAAGGCTTCATTCTCTCTGCCTTTCAAATATCTCTCTTTGAAAGCCTGCATTTCATCTAAAGAACTTTTGTGCATAGAAATTTTTGTACACCGAATTTGCAATTCGGTGTAAGCGATTTGAAAAATCGCTCTACTACCTCGTCAGCATTGAATTTGTGAGTAATATCTTTGTTTCCTTGCGCTTTCTCTGCGTCCTTTGCGGTTAAACTGAATCACAAAGTTAAACTTGACTGAGTATTAGCTGACATCTCCTCAAATACCAGATCCGTATTTGAAATGGAAAAAATGCCGGCCGGCATTCTCACCGGCACGCTCTTGAAAATCAGCGCATCATGCAGCAGATGGCATTGGGTGTGATCCGACATGGTGCCGTCGGCGAGCGCCAAACATAAGGTATAATCTCCTTCCTGAAGATTGGGCCAAATGTCTATCTTAAATGTTATCAAATAGCTGTGATTCTTAGAAAACTGAGAGATATTTTGCTGCATCAGAAAAGTATTATCGCCGATCACATCTCTGCCGAGACGATCCTTGACGAGATATCCGGCAATCGGCTGAGAGACATCCGCATTGGCTTTCATTATCATACTGATTTCACAAGACTTTCCAGAGTAAACAACACCGTGATTCTTTCCGCCGGAAAGCAGGCGCACAGCTTTTATCGAAACCCTGCCGTCTCCGAATTGCCGAATATGACTCCCGACCGGCGAAAATTCGCCCGGCTCGACCGCCGTTTCTTGGGTATCCCGCGCAATTGACGAATAGCTTGATACAGCAGTTCCGGCTCCGCTCTTTCCTTCATACATATACTCCAAGTATTTCTCGGCAACGGCTTTCGGTTTGCCTTCCATTCTTATCTTACCGGAATCTATCCAGATAACCCGTGAACACAGTTCCTTCACCGCGCCGGTATCGTGTGAGACAAAAATGACTGTTCCGTTCTCACAGAATTTTCTTATTTTTGAGATACATTTCTGCTGAAAACGGAGATCGCCGACCGCCAGCGCCTCGTCCACCACAAGAATATCCGGCGAAACGTGAATCGCAACCGCAAAGGCGAGCCGCACATACATGCCGCTGGAATAAGTTTTGACCGGCTGATGGATAAACTGTCCGATGTCGGCAAAAGCCACAATATCGTCGTAGCGGGATTCGATTTCCGCCCGTGTCAGTCCCATGATAGCGGCGTTCATCAGCACATTTTCACGTCCCGTAAATTCAAGGTTAAAACCCGCTCCCAACTCCAGCAGCGCGGCAATCTTGCCTCTGACTTCCAATTCTCCCTGCGTGGGCTTCAGAATGCCGCAGATCAGTTGCAGCAAAGTGGATTTTCCGGAGCCGTTAGAACCGATGATGCCGAGGGTTTCCCCTTTTTCAATATCAAAGGAGACATCCTGAATTGCCCAAAATTCTTTGTAAAACTGCTTTCTCCCCCGCCAGAGAGACTGCTTCAGACGATCCAGCGGCTGGGCATAAATTTGATAACATTTACTCAGATTTTTGGCGCGAACTGCGAAAGTAGTCATTTGTTTTTTGTTATTTATCATTCGTCATCTGCTGTTTGAGCGTTGCAATACTCACAATTTGTTATTTTCAAAGTATTTTCTTTATCGTGAAAGCCAAAATCAAAAGCGATTTGCTGTACGTCTTTTCTCAATGAAATTTTTGTACTGTCTGTTAATGTACTTTTCACAGGCAGATTAAAAAAATGAGACAAACCTTCCCAATCTTTGTCTCTGATTGTTATCAGTTCATCGAGATAGGATGATACCCATATCTCTCCGATTTTAGAAACCGGATTTTCCTGCAAAAGATGATTTTCGCTAATTTTTACATAATGTTCATCAATATCAAAACCGATATATTTCCTTCCGAGTCTTTTGGCAGCAACTGCACTTGTACCGGTTCCTGAAAATGGATCAAGTACAATATCGTGTTCATCTGTTGCCATTAATATAATTCTTTCCAATAGATGAATCGGAAGTTGACACGGATGTTTATCTCTGTATTTATTATGTTTTATTCTATGAATATCTGTCCATACATCTGAAACAAGGGGACCGAAGGGATGTAACCCTCCCTTTTTGCCGCCGTAATCTTTGAGCAAGTAGCCGCATTTACGACACCGTTTATGAGGATAACGTATTTCGTAAAATTTATTCTGACTCATATCTTTTGCATAGAATAAAATTCCGTAATGGGACGGCTGTAACGACTTCCCCATCGGCGCAGTCGGGGCATCCCATGAAATCCAGTGCTTGAAATCTGCGATTTCATTTAAAAAACTTGCGTAATACGTCAGCCATTTCGGTATATTGTGAAGAAAAATCGAACCTGTCGGTTTCGTCACCCGAACCATTTCAAAAATCCACTTTTTACACCAGTTCAGGTATTCTTTAAACTCCAGACGGTCTTTATAGCTGTTATATTTCTTCTTTAAATTAAACGGCGGGTCAGCAAAAGCAATGTCAATGCTGTCGCTTGGAATATCTTTAAATAATTCCAAATTATCACCTTGTGCAACTGTATTTATGTATTTCTCAATCATTGTTTCCAGATTAGAAATATAACGCTCCTACTGAGCCTGCAAAAGCTTTCGTTCTGATGATGGCTTCATATCACATCTGCAAAGGCTTTTTTGGTTTTCATAAACCAGATAAAGCCAAAAATAAACACCAATGAGGAAAATGCCAGTCCCGCAAGAAACCAGGGCCAGTCCGGAAGAAGTCCCCACAGCACAGTCCTGCGGGCATCTTCTACAAAGATGGAAAGCGGATTCATCTGGCAGAGAAATCGGTAATCTTCGGGTATGGCACGAATCGGATAAAAAATCGGCGTCAGAAAAAAAAGCATGGTTGCCAGAATGCCTACCGTCGCACCCAAATCTCTGATAAATACGCCGAGCGAGGCCAGAAAATATCCGCAGCCCAGCGTAAACAGCATCATCGGCAGCCATACAAGCGGGAGCAGAATCACTGTCCAATGAATAAATCCCTGAAATAAAAGCGCACCGGTCAGCAAAACTGTCAGACTGAAGCCCGCATTTGCCATCACGCTTAAAAGTCTTACAACTCCCAGAATTTCCAAAGGAAAAACGACTTTTTTGACATAGTTCGGATTGTACACAATCAGATATGGCGCGGCGGTGACCACTTCGGAAAAAATGGTGAATGTAATCAGCCCGATAAAGAGCGCAAGTGCAAATACTGCCTTGTCTTCATTCGGTTCAATGCCCCATCTGGCTTTGAAAATGACTGAAAAAACAAAGGTATAGACAAGCATCATCAGTAAAGGCTGAATAAAAGACCAGCCCAGACCGATGAAAGAGCCTTTGTATCGTCCCATGACCTCACGCCAGGCCAGTTGCCGGATCAGATGCCGGTATTGCCACAGATGCGAAACAATCCGTATCGGATTGAAAAATTTTGCCACCCGCTCCCTGCCGGATGATATTTGCATTATTGTATCCATTTTGTCACCTTGTTTATATTCCTTTGCGCTCTTTGCGCCTTTGCGAGAAACTTTTTTTATTTCTCGCAAAGAACGCAAAGACCGCAAAGTAAAGATTTTTTTATAAAAATCAGCTTACCGGAACCTGCCGTTTATATTCCTTTGCGCTCTTTGCGCCTTTGCGAGAAACTTTTTTTATCTCTCGCCAAGGCGCAAAGAGCGCAAAGTAAAGATTTTTTTATAAAAACATCAGCCTGCCGGAAAGCTGCTGTTTATATTTCTTTGTGTTCTTCGCGCCTTGGCGAGAACCTAAATTACCTACTAAATCCAAACCGGTTGAAAATGTCAAGAGAAATTTTACTTGGAAAATTTTTCTTGGGCATTAAGATATGTCGTAATTTCTTCTGCCGCAATATTGATTCCGCAAGGATTCCAATGCGTATCGTCCGGGAAATAGAGCAGTCCCTCACCTTTTCGGGCGGCAAAAATCGGACGGAAATTAATAACATGCAGATGACGATTTTCAAACGCAGTTTCAATATGATCGAGAAAACGATTTTTTTCAAGATTTTCCTGCCGCTGCGGGTCTGAGACATATTCGGGATAAACCGTGCATTTGTCCGGGATAAGCAAAATCAAAACATCCGCCCCGTTTAAAGATGCTTTCCGTACCAATTTTTCCGCGCCGCCGGCAATCATGTCAATATCGGCAGCATCAACATTTTGTCCCATTTTTTCAACGCCTTCCCGAAAAAACAGCATGTCCCGATGCAACGGCGTCCACAAGTCTTTGGAAATCTCATGAAAAAGATAGAATTTGATATTTGCCCAGAGCGAATTGGCAAGGTATCGGGCAAAAGAATCTTTGGCGTGAACGGCAAACCATTCTTTAAATTGCTCAAATCCGTAAGTTGCGGGAGCGGCTTTTTCCCAATCAAGCGTACCCGGCTTGTCCAAATTCTCAATCAGCGCAAATGCTGGGTTGCTTATGCCTCTTTCGGTCAATCCCCAGATAATGAGCGGAGAAAGTTTTTCTTTACGGCGCAGAAGATCAATCATGGGGATAACCGCATTTCCCGGAAAGGCAAGGTTTCGGACAGGCGCTTGCAGACTTTCCTGAAGTTTTGCCGAAAGAATGTCTTCATCCGAATTGTAGCTCCCGAAAACAAAAGAATCTCCGATGACTGTAACCGGCCATATTCCCTGCGGATTCGGCTCGCAGGACTTTCGCAAGCCTTTATCATCCGTGGTCATGCGCTGGCGGTGGTAGTATTTGTAATGCGCTATTCCCAGCAGCGATGAGAGATAGCCGTGAATATTTTGCTCATAAACGGTGTTTTTGCGATAATAGCGAGTTTTTTCGCCAACCTGATCGAGCATGTAGAAATGTGCGGCATGATAGCCGAAATGACAGGGAACAAGCCGTGCGCCCCAGTCGCACAGAAGCAGAAGAAGATAACATATTGAAAATAAGATTACAAATCTGTTCATTTGTTTCAAAGATAAATATCTCACGCCTACGGCGTTCCGATTACAAGAAATTTTTATGCTACAAATATGACGCTCCTACGGAGCTTGATATTTATCAATTTCTTTTAAGCGAATTTTTCAGCCCCGTAGGGGCGGTATATTTGTAGTAGTAGCGACATCAGAAATAATTTTCTGTATAAGCTCCGTAGGAGCGACATATTTGTAGCAAAACCAGAAATAAATTTCTGCAAGCCCCGTAGGGGCGACATATTCATTATAATACATAACTATTTTATTTAAAATCTGAAATACATAAACGGCGTTTCTTTGTTTAAAAGAATGGCTCCCACGCAGAACATAAACACTGCAATGTAAAAGGCAGCCGGTTTCAGATTTCGGGCAAGTTCCCATGTGTTTTTACAGGCAAAAATGATGATACCGCCGAGAATAAAAGCCGTCAGAAAGAAGTAATCTTTGAATTGCGGAAGAAGCGGCGCATCGCTCATACCGATCATGGCTTTCAGAATTACTATAAAATGAGAGACATTCGGCGATGTGAAGCAGGAAACGCAAAGCGCATAATAGGTTAGGGTCAGAAAAATCCGGAAATAAAGAAATCGCTCTCCGATTTGAGCCGTCAGCCAATTTTTTTTCTCATCTTTTGTACGGCTGATGCCGACCGCGCGCTCAACTACCAGTGCCAGCGACATCATCAACGCCCAGATGATGTAAGTCCATCCCGCGCCGTGCCATACCCCGGAAAGAAACATAATAAGAAAAAGATTACGGTAGGTTATATAAGTGCCTTTTCGATTTCCTCCGAGCGGAATGTAAACATAATCCCTGAACCATGAGATAAGCGTGATATGCCATTTGACTACAAGCTCCGTCATGCTTGAGGCTTTTAAAGGGCTGTTGAAATTCAGCGGAAAAGAAAAGCCGAAAAGATGCCCCAGCCCGATTGCCATGTCGCTGTAGCCTGAGAAATCAAAATACCAGTGAAACACATCGGCATAAATGGAAATCCACGCGGAAGCAAATCCGATTGCCTCCTGCTCATGAAGCGCGGTGCAGGCGATGCCGAGCGGGTCCGCGAGCAATACTTTTTTCGCAAGCCCCAGCGTAAAAAAATGAATGGCAAGCGCAAGTCTTTCTGAAGTAATCTCTTTGCTTGTCATATCCGGCAGCACCGTTCCCGCCCGCACAATGGGGCCCGCAACAAGCTGCGGAAACAAAGCGATATAACCCGCAAAATCTGTAAAACTGCGCGTCGGTTTGATGTCTCCCCGATACACGTCAAAAGTATAGCTCATGCTTTGGAACGTATAAAATGAAATGCCGATGGGCAAAACAATTTCCGGCACTTGGAGCGGAAAACAGGGAATCTGCAAGTTGAGAACTTTTTCAATAATGTCGTTCAATACGCTGATAACAAAGGAAAAATATTTGAAATAGGACAAAAGCCCCAGATTCATCGCAATGGAGATAAACAATATCCAGCGTTTTGTCTTACGGGAAAAATCTTTTCCCAAAGCCAGCCCCGCAAAGAAGTCAATCGTTGTGGAAAAGAGCATCAGCAGCATGTATTCCGGTTTCCACCAGCCGTAGAATATGTAGCTGCTGATAAGTAAAAGAGGGGCTTTGGGGAGACATTTAACCCCGTAATAAAGAGCAATTACAATAGGAAGGAAATAAAAGAGAAAAACGTAGCTGTTGAAGACCATATTGTTTATTATTTTTTTGCCACGAATTACACGAATTACACGAATTACACGAATTTCTCACGAATAAGAAAACACGAATTGTTCAGATAAAAAAATATGGATGAAGGCGAATCTCCACGAATTTTAATAAAATATTCATGTCTTATTTTGTTTTTAATTC
>JAIFKL010000095.1 GCA_020049595.1 Desulfobacteraceae bacterium | reverse complement strand
CCCTGTCGCATTTCTGACAGTGTAAAACAGCATACAGAGGTGAAAAATTTCAGGCGATTTTCTCTGATGCCCTTTATATATATAGTTATACACAGAAACGCTGTCTGTCTTACATTTATTTTACAAAAAATTTATTTTTTCATCAGAAGCGCCGTAAAAACTGATTTTTCATTCCCATGCGCCGCGGTTGGAAATGACCGGCTTTGATTCAAAGCGATGTCATTCAGTTTGAATATTATTTGAAAATAACAACTTTTGTTTATGCACTTTCAGTGCTGAATATAAAAAGCTATTAAGAAAAATTAATGGCTGCCCTGTAATTTTTTTGCATTTCATGCAGCATCGCAAAAGAAGGAGCAGTTTTATTAACCCCAAAAAATAAGAGAAGGAATAACAATATGTCGCAAACATTCGCAAGGAATTTTTTTAAAAGCCTTACTTTTGTTGTGGTTACAATCAGCTTTTATTCCTGTTCGTCAATTCATGTTTCGCCTGTTCAGGTAAAATCCCACGATTTTTTTTATGAAGCCGAAACCCCTTCCCAAAAGGCATATCCGCCGCCCGGCAGTATTGCGGATCAGTTTGAGACGCTTGCCCGTGAAATTGAAATGCTTGCCGATCAGCTTGAAAGCGTTCAAATATCCGAAGACGCCGCCGCAGAAGATGATTGCGGGTGTGAAGAAAAAGATCAGAACAAAAAGAAAGATTTAAAGACTGTTAAAAAAGCTCCGCCCCCCAAAGGTGCCGACGCAAAGTTTTTTTCAAAGTATTCCAGGAAATTAGGCATTCCGCTGAACGGGACAGAAGATAAGGAATTGATTCTGGCTGTCAACAAGTGGATGGGAACGCCGCATCGGATGGGCGGATGTTCAAAAAAGGGAGTGGATTGTTCCTGCTTTGTCAAAACTGTTTACAGAGATGTTTACGGCATAAATCTGCACCGTTCCTCAGTAAGCATCTATTATAATGACCTGTCGCCGATCCGAAAACGTGATTTGCAGGAAGGGGATATTCTTTCCTTCAAAATCAGAGGCAAAAGGATTTCCCATGTGGGAATCTATCTGAAAGACAATAAGTTTGTTCATTCCAGCCGCAAGTACGGGGTTGTAATCAGCGACATGAATGAGAAGTATTACAAAAAAAGGTTTTTCGGCGCCGGACGTGTGGCTGACAAAAGCATCAAGTTTTCAAAAGCATCGGGTAAAAAATCAAAGGCAAAATGGGATTAATACTTGTCATTCTGAGTAGAGACGCACGGCAGTGCGTCTCTGCTACGAGTCCCTTCGCTCCGCTCAGGGTGACATTTCCGAATCCGGAGTGCTAAAATGAAATTTTAGCATATCGCATGTCGCTAAAATTTCACTGCGTTCATTTTAGCACTCCTCTTCGGAATTGAAAGTATAGTAATCCGATTTTGATTTTTTACGGCATATTTTTTTGCATATATGCCGTATTCCGCTTTCGGATATCCGTCTGTGTATGTCTGTGTGCGTCTGCGGCAAAAAAACAAAATCGGATCAGTATAAAAAGGTGCTGATATGACACTTATTTCAAAAGATGATTATGCAGTTTTGGACCGGCGGGAAGTTTCCATGTTTCTGTTTCATCCCAGAGCCGGGCTGAAAATGTCGGAACGGGATATTTTTATCCCTGTGGAAAATCGGATCGTGGTCGGCGCCCGTTTTCATACTGTCAGAAAAGATGCTCCCAACATTCTGTTTTTCCACGGCAACGGCGAGATTGCGGCGGATTATGATGACATAGCAAAGCTGTATAACCAGATGGGAATCAATTTTCTGATTGCAGATTACCGGGGATACGGACGTTCAACCGGAAAACCGACTGTCTCGGCTATGATGCAGGACTGTCATCTGATCTTTGATTTTACCAAAAACTGGCTCAAAGAAAACGGCTATTCGGGACTCTTTATTCTGATGGGCAGATCGCTGGGCAGCGCATCAGCGCTTGAACTTGCCGCACATTACAAAGATCAGACGGATGCCCTCATTGTCGAAAGCGGATTTGCATATACCGGTCCTCTGCTGGAACTGATCGGCATCAATATTCGGGAATTAGGATTCAGAGAAGAAGAAGGGTTCCGGAATACGGATAAAATTCGGAAATTCGACAAGCCCGCGCTGATTATTCATGCACAATACGACCAGATCATACCTTTTACCGACGGGCAGGCATTGTATGAAGCCTGCGCTTCTGCGGACAAAACCCTGCTCATGATTCCTGACGCTGATCACAATGACATTTTTTTCAAAGGCTTATCGCAATATATTGCGGCAATTAAAAGTCTTTTGGAAAAATTGGGGAAAGAATAGGGTATTTTTTTGCCACGAACGGACACGACCAATCTTATTAAATAGGTATCACAAATAAAACACGGATTATCGGATTAAAAAAATATTCGTGTTTGTTTTGTGAAATATTCGTGTTCATTCGTGGCAAATTTTTTTCTGCTTTAACTGATGGATAAAATGCCGAAAAAATCGGCTGTTTGAAGCCTGTGCGAAATTCAGACCGTAAAGCGCCCCGGCTGAAAACACCCGGCTAAAAACAGATAAACCGCTTAAACCGCTTGAAAAGCGGTTTTACGGAGATCGCCTGAAAAGCGCCCCGGCTTAAATCAGACACGGAGAACACCGTTTTTGACAGCGAATTGGTATGATATAGTGGCACGCCGCCGGTGTGTCCATGCGTATTATGTTTTATCCAAATTTTTCTTGAATTTGCTTTCAATGTCGGCAAAAAGATTTTTCTGCCTTTCAGCTTTTTCCGCCTGCAACGATGCGATTTTGTGCCTGAAATCTTTTTTGGCATTTTGAAATCGTTCAATTTCTTCGCGCAGGCTGCTTTCTGCCGCTGTCTGAGGAATTTCCTCAATTTTCAGATGATCTTTGATAAAAAGCCGGGTGCCGTATCCGCCTGTCACCACTTCTATGATCCCGATTTCATCAAGCTTTTTGCATATAAAATTGATCTGTTCCAAAGAAAATGACAGAGACTGAGAAACTTCGTCAACAGAAGGAGGTGCATTCTGGCGGTTTTCAAGCACCCGTATTGCTGCAACGATAAGATGAGCTGTGGAATAGAAATTTTTATTTTCCATAATCACCTGCTTTCAACTTCCCGTGAATTATTCAGATATATCTCTTTATGTGAATCCTTGACATAAGCCTGCAAGCAGAGTAACATTTCCCTATAATTTGTCAAGATAAGTGTTTAAAGACCTTAACTGTTAGGACGTTACGCAGTCGGGCTTCTCGTTCCCATGCCCCGCACGCGGACGTCCGGAATTTCATTTCGGCACTCCGGAGCAGGGACGCGGAGCGTCCGGGCTGCATTCCAAGTCTGTTAAGTTCTCCCTCTCCCCGGAGAGGAGAGGGAGAGCTTCTGCAACGAGAATAAATAAATACACCAAGGAAAACAATTATGACAGAAATTATTGATGTGAAAGCAAGAGAAATTCTGGATTCCAGAGGGAATCCCACCGTTGAAGTTGATATTGCCCTTGCCTGCGGGGCCACAGGGCGCGCGGCGGTTCCCTCGGGCGCTTCCACCGGCACACGCGAAGCATTGGAACTTCGGGATAAAGAATCCAAACGATATGGCGGGAAAAGCGTTGAAACTGCTGTAAAAAATGTTATGCGAGAGATTGCGCCGGCGGTTCAGGGCATGGACGCTGCCGATCAGACCGGCCTTGACAGGCGCATGATTGAACTTGACGGCACACCCAATAAGGCGAGGCTCGGCGCAAACGCCATTCTCGGCGTATCCATGGCCGCAGCCAGAGCCGCGGCAGCAGCTTACGGACAGCCGCTTTACCGCTATCTGGGCGGAATCAATGCCAGATACCTGCCGGTTCCCATGATGAACATTATCAACGGCGGCGCGCACGCGGCAAACAATCTGGATATTCAGGAATTTATGATTGTGCCGGTGGGCGCGGGCAGCATTGTCGAGGCGGTTCAGATGGGGGCTGAAACCTTTCATGCGCTCAAAGAAATTCTGAAGAAAAAGAAGCTGAATACGGCTGTGGGAGATGAAGGCGGATTCGCCCCGGATTTGGCGTCAAACGAAGAGGCGCTCCGGCTGATTATGGAAGCAATCGAAGCCGCAGGATACAAGCCCGGCATTGACATCGGCTTGGCATTGGACGCGGCGGCAAGCGAATTTTACAAAGATAACAGATATGTACTGAAATCTGAAAACAAATCCCTCAATTCAGAAGAAATGGTCGCTTATTATGAATCGCTGGTGGACACCTATCCCATCATTTCCATAGAAGACGGGCTTTCGGAACAGGATTGGGACGGCTGGGCATTGATGACCGAGCGTTTGGACGACTGCCAGTTGGTCGGGGATGATATTTTTGTGACCAATCCTGAAATCTTCAGGAGAGGCATTGAAAGCGGCATTGCAAATTCCATTCTGATAAAACTGAATCAGATCGGTACGGTTACGGAAACTCTTGACGCGATTCATCTGGCAAAACAGTCGTTTTACACAACGGTGATTTCCCACCGTTCAGGCGAAACCGAAGACACGTTTATCGCCGATCTTGCCGTGGGCGTGAACGCGGGGCAGATCAAAACAGGGTCCATGTCCCGAACCGACCGGATTGCCAAATACAATCAGTTGATTCGGATTGAAGAAGAACTCGGAGAAAGCGCGCTCTTTGCCAACGATGTGTTTTTTATATCCGATGATGAAGAAGAGGGAGAGGAAGAATAATATCGCAGGAAATCAGAAGGTTTTCAGGCATCGGGTTTTTGTGCTGTTCTTTGCAGTATGGGCGGCGTACTGCTGCGGGGGATTATATGCTTCTGCAACTGAACCCGCCTCTGTTTTGGAATCAATGCTTGAAAAAATCGGCGCGGCAAAAACGCTTTCAGTTTTTCAGAAAAGCATGATTTATCCTGAATACGGAGAGGGACCGCCGGTTTTATCTGAGGAAACGCTGAGATATGTTTTTCCCAAAACATTCCGGTCAGATGCTTTTTCTGCAAATATGCAGCGGATTCAGTTGCTTGCACCGAGCGGGGACATGACCGTTACCGGCGGAAAAGCTGTGAGCGTTCCTGCAAACCCTTTTGACGCGTATTTTGACGCGTATAAAGATATATTGCTTTACCGTTCTCCGCCGTTGCTGCGGGAAAAGCTTTCCGGTCTCGGAATTGATTTGTCAGTTTCCAGTCTGGGGCTTTTCAATGAACAGGTTGCATTTGTGCTGGGCGCGGAATATCCTGATATATCCCGTTCCCAGTTGTGGACAGACAAAAAAAGCTTTCTGCCGTTTCGGCTGCTCATTGTTCAAAAAAATGAAAATTTAATTGAAATACGATATGTTGAATGGCAGAAACATGAAAATATCCAATATCCCATGCGTATTGAATTTTATCAGAGCCAGCGTCTGATTCGTGAAATCACCGTCAGCAGGATCGAAGTGAATCCCTTGTTTCCTAATGAGATTTTTGACATTGAAAAGCTGAAAGCCGCATATCCGCTGCCGGAAACAGCAGAATCGCATGAATCAGACAAATCCGATGAAGTTCGGGAAATTATCGAAGAATTCAGAAAGGTGTATGAATGAGAAGGGGTCAGGGGTGAGGGGTCAGGGGTTGGCAGCCTCCATGTCATTAAATTAAGAGGAAAATCCCCCCTTGAGGGGGGCGCAGGGGGGTGTTTCCGGTGCGGGGGTCTTTCCGTCACAGTCAGGTCTCTGCCCGGAAAAACATCCCCCCTGCCCCCCTTCAAAGGGGGATTCCGATGTTACCGCTCTTAACTTAATGCCGTTTGTCGGCAACCCCTTACCCCTGACCTCTAACCTTCTTTTTAACGAGGTTTATCAATGACCTATTCCACAAAATATATTTTTGTGACAGGAGGCGTGCTTTCTTCTCTCGGCAAGGGGCTTGCTTCCGCGTCCATCGGCGCGCTTTTGGAAAGTCGGGGTCTCAGAGTGACCATTCAGAAGCTTGATCCTTACATCAATGTGGACCCCGGCACCATGAATCCCTTTCAGCACGGAGAGGTCTTTGTCACAGACGACGGCGCGGAAACGGATTTGGATTTGGGACATTATGAACGCTTTGTCAGCGCGGTAATGGGCAGAGTCAACAATTTCACCTCCGGCAGAATTTATCATTCCGTCATCACAAAAGAACGCCGGGGCGATTATCTGGGCGGCACGGTTCAGGTGATTCCGCATGTCACCGACGAAATCAAGCAGAGCATCCGCCTTGCCGCAGACGGCGCGGATATTGTGATCGTGGAAATCGGCGGCACCATCGGCGATATTGAAAGTCTGCCCTTTCTGGAAGCGATCCGCCAGTTCAGAGCCGATATAGGCAAAGAAAATGTCTGTTATATTCATCTGACGCTGGTTCCCTATATCGCAACTGCCGGAGAAGTCAAAACAAAACCCACACAGCACAGCGTCAAAGAACTCAGGGGCATCGGCATTCAGCCGGACATTCTGCTTTGCCGCACCGAGAGGTTTTTATCCAAAGAGATCAAAGGCAAAATCGCTCTGTTCTGCAATGTGGGCGTGGATGCGGTCATCACGGCAAAAGATGTGGAATGTATTTACGAAGTGCCGCTGGTGTTCAACAAAGAGGGCTTGGATGATAAAATTGTTGAATTACTGAGAATTTGGACACGGGCGCCCCGTCTGGAAGAATGGGAAAAACTTGTTGATAATATCAGAAATCTGAAGCATTCTGTTACGATTGCCATTGTCGGAAAATATACAAATTTAACAGAATCTTACAAAAGCCTGAATGAAGCCCTGTGTCACGGCGGCATTCCGAATGATTGCCGTGTGAATCTCAAATTTGTGGATTCGGAAACCGTTCATGCGGAAAACTGCGGAAGTCTCCTTGCCGATGCGGACGGCATATTGGTTCCGGGCGGATTCGGGTCCCGGGGTATTGAAGGCAAGATTTGCGCCGCGGCTTATGCAAGAAAAAACAGGGTTCCGTTTTTCGGCATCTGTCTGGGAATGCACATAGCGGTGGTGGAGTTTGCCCGCAATGCCGCAGAGTTGAAAGCGGCTCACAGCGCGGAATTTGACACGGAAACGCCCCATCCCGTGATTTATCTGATGACGGAATGGTATGATGAAAAAACCGGAACGCTTCAGAGCCGGGACATCACATCGGACAAGGGCGGGACCATGCGGCTGGGCGCATATCCCTGCTGTCTGAAAAAAGACACGCTGGCTTTTGAGGCTTATCAGGCGGAAAAAATTTCGGAACGGCACCGGCACCGCTATGAATTTAACAATGTTTATAAGGAGCGGCTGGAAGAAAAAGGCTTGATTGTGAGCGGCAGTTCTCCTGACGGAAATCTGGTTGAAATCATGGAGCTTAAAGATCATCCCTGGTTTCTGGGATGTCAGTTTCATCCGGAATTTCAATCCAAGCCCATGAAGCCGCATCCGCTGTTTACATCGTTTATAAAGGCGGCTTTGCTTCGACAGAACTGCCCGAAATAAGCCCGAAATAAGCCCCGAAATAAATTTCGGGGCTGATAGCTCAAGCCTGCTGAAGCAGGCTGTCTGAACCCGAGAAACCGGGGCGCAGCACGCTTCAGCGTGCTTTCGCTATGAGGCGGGGGATTTATCCCCCGTTTCCGAAGCAGGTGCCGGAACACACAGCACGCTTCAGCGTGCTTTCGCTCTGAGGCGGGGGATTTATCCCCCGTTTTCCTCAGACGGGCAATTTATTGCTCGGCTGTCCGTTGAATTTCAAAAAAAAATATTTTTTTGCACCAAGCATGTAAGAAAGAAAATATTTTTGTGTATAAATAAATTCATAAACTTTGCGTTCCCTAATGTTGATTTTTTTAAGCGCAACACTCGGTTTTTCAATAAACTTTCAAGCCGCTGAGGGCTGTTTGCAAAAAAAACTCTTGCAAACTGTTTTCTGTATGTGTATATAGATAATAAAAAAAGAAGGTCAGGTTTTTACAATATGACCTCACCCCCCGGCCCCCCTCTCCGAAGGAGAGGGGGAGAGGTTTGCGGGAACAGTTCAGGCTTTTATAAAAATGAATAAAGTTGAAAAGGCGTTTGTTTATTCAGATAAACGCCTTGAAATTAAAAAAGAAATTTAGAAATTTTACCGAAAAGGAGGGAGATTTATGGCGTGAAAGCGGTATGCGTGGGAGAGAGGTTTTACGGTTTTTAAAATACGCAGTAAATTTTGTTCAAAAGCGGTAAAAACCGGTTTAAACGGTAATTTTTGAAATTTTTTTAAGGAGGAAAAAATAATGAAGAAAAGCACGTTGATGACCCTGACGCTTTTTGTCATCATGGGATGGGCAGTGGGTTTTGTGGCACCGCAACAGGTTGCGGCTGTTGATTTTGCGGGCGG
>JAIFKL010000294.1 GCA_020049595.1 Desulfobacteraceae bacterium | reverse complement strand
GCTACGCTCAATTCTTCGGCGCAAGAGAAGGCATCTGGGAGATGCAGGCATTCGACAAGCGGAAAGTACTCTTGGGAAATCTTCTTGAGGCGTGTTCGGCTTACAGAAGAAAGATATGGGAAGAAGGCAATGGCTATGACAACGATATGGGAGTCATGGGATATGAAGACTGGGACCTGTGGATCGGCGCGATGGAAAGGGGATGGAAATTTCATCTTGTCAAAGAGGTGCTGTTTGACTACCGTGTTGCCGAAGGCTCCATGATTACCACCTGCAACATGCCGGAAAACCGAAATTATCTGATTCGATATATCTGCAACAAGCATAAGAAAACCTATACTGAAAACCTTGACTACATTGTTGCGGAAAAAGATGTTGCGCTTCTGAATGCACAAACGCAGTTGGCAAGTCATCAGGAATACATAAAAGGAATGCACACGCATGTTAAAAATTTTGAAACCCTGATGGCGGCAAAAGATGAACTTATCGTAAATTTGAATGCTTTGGTGAGAGATAAAGATGTCTATATCGTAAATTTAGATGCAGCCATACGAGACAAAGACGCCTATATCAGACATCTTGATTCGGCAGTAAGAGATAAAGATATTTACACCGGACATCTTGAATCAGTGATACGGGATAAAGACGCTTATATCAGCCATCTTGATTCGGCAGTAAGAGACAAAGAGACTGAACTCAACAATATCTATCGTTCACGGGGCTGGAAAACCCTTTTATTTGCTTATAAAATAAGGGATTGGCTCATTCCGATAAACAGTTTGAGACGCCTGATTGTCAAAGCAATTTTCAAATCGCTCACCAGTCCCACATATTTTTTTGAAAAATTTAACTGGGAAAGTGTAAGAAAAATTGTTTATTTTCATAAAAACAAATTATAGAATGTGTGTGTAATTTTTAGCCACGAATAGACACAAATTTGTCACGAATAGAACCATACGAATTTCTTTGAAAAAAATTAGTGAGTTATTTGTGTAAAAATTCGTGTTCATTCGTGGCTAAAAATAAACTGGAGACATCCATGCGAAATATTCTCGTAGTCGGCGGTGCCGGATATATCGGTTCGTATATGTGCAAGTATCTGTCAAAGCACGGCTATCAGCCCATTGTGCTTGACAGTCTCGTTTACGGTCATAGAGAGGCTGTAAAATGGGGACCTTTTTTTGAAGGAACTATGAGTAATGCTGACCTGTTGAATCGGATATTTTCAACGTATCAAGTCTCGGCGGTGATGCACTTTGCGGCGTTTTGCTATGTAGGCGAATCGGTCACAGAACCTGCAAAATACTACCGAAACAATGTCTCATCTCCGTTGACGCTGCTTGAGACCATGCGGGAGCAAAAGGTTAATAACTTCATCTTTTCCTCATCTTGCGCCACCTACGGCGAGCCGCTTGAAATCCCCATTTCCGAAGCGCATCCCCAGCATCCCATCAATCCTTACGGCAGAACTAAGCTCATGGTCGAGCAGATGCTGGCGGATTTCGGAAATGCCTACGGACTGAAGTCCGTGTCTCTGCGCTATTTCAACGCAGCCGGCGCTGACCCGGAGGGCGAATTAGGCGAAGACCATCAGCCTGAAACTCATATTATCCCGCTTGTGCTTCAGACCGCGCTTGGTCAGAGAGAGTCGGTCAGCATTTTCGGCGATGACTACCCCACAAAGGACGGCACCTGCATCCGTGACTACATTCACATTGCCGATCTGGCGCAGGCGCATCTTTTGGCATTAGAAAAACTACTCGATGGCATGTCCGGTGGACAGTATAATCTGGGAAACGGTGACGGTCACTCGGTCAAAGAAGTCATTGAGACAGCCGGCAAAATCACGGGAATGACGATTCCTTCAAAGATTACGGAGAGACGCGCCGGAGACCCCGCAGTTCTGATCGGCTCGAGTCAGAAGGCAATGAGAGAATTGGGCTGGAAACCGGAATTTGCCAGCCTTGAAACTATTATCGAAACTGCCTGGAATTGGCATAAAAATCATCCGGGCGGTTATGTATCTTAACAGCCGGACACTTAGGAGAAAAACATGAGTCATACACCGGATCCCTGGTACAATCTCCTTGCATATCCTGATTTAGACATTGACGAACTGAGCGAGCGTTCTCTGTTCTGGCAGATAGAATCTCATCATCCCTTTTATATGATAAAGCAGGACGGGACGGGAAAAGGCATATCCGCAGCCAATTTTTTTCATGAGCCGATAATTTTGAAAAGCGGATTCTGGGGCAATCGGGTTTATCTCGAACTTGAGCGGAATTTTCGGATCGGAATGACTTACACTTCATCGGTAAGATTTTATCTCGCGCTTTATCAATACGGCAATCCAACGCCTACTCTGTTCTGGGTGCTTGATCCTGCGGCGGAACTGTTTGAATGGGAAGCCGAATTTGAGATAAAAGACCTTTCCCCCAAACTGCCTTTTCATGTAAAACTTATCATACCTGACACCAAAGGCGGAGAAATCAGAGCAAAAGGCATTTTCATCTGTGATACCGCATCTGAACCGCTGCCGGAGGTGATGGTCGGCATAGTCACCTACAATCGAAAAGAATATCTTGCTGAATTGCTCAAACAAATAGAGGAAATGGCATATCCATCTGAAAAGATAAAAGTAGTTGTAGTGAACAATGCCTCAAGCGATGGAACTGATGCCATGCTTGCTTCCCGATTCCCCGGTGTAACAGTTTTGAAAAATAAGGAAAATTTGGGCGGCGCAGGCGGTTTTAACACTTTTTTCAGGTATTTGATAAATCTGGAAAATCGCCCACCTCTGGCATGGCTCATAGATGACGACGCCCAAATTGACAGATACACGCTGATTCATCTCGTAAGAGTACTACTTGAGAATGAAGCCTTTGCTGTTGCCGGTTCCGTGATGATGGATTTGCAGCATCCTTCAGTGGTCTATGAGTCGGGCGGGAGTCTTTATCATGACCGATTCGGCTGGAAAGCCAATATCTTACACCGTGAGGCAAGAGATTTGCAGCACATCATAGACATGGAAAGGGTGTGGGAAGTCGGTTACGCCGGCGCGTATTCTTTTGCTTTCAGAACGAATGTACTTGATAAAGTGGGAATCTGGCGCGATTATTTCCTTCATGTGGATGACTCTGAATGGTGTCACCGGATACAGAAACTTACCGGTAAAAAAGTTGTCATTTCAAATGACTCGCTTATCTGGCATGTGCTTCAGGGCGCGAGAAAACCTTTTACTTTTCTGCGCTATTATGAAACAAGAAATTTTCTTGATTTCTTTTCTGTTTACTCAGGAAAGAAAGCAACTGCAAAGGTATTACTTCAGTGTATTGTCATGTCCATCCGGCAGCTTATCATCAAGCGGCGAGACCTTTTTTCTTTTCATTTATCAGGCATTGAGGACTTTTTTGAGGGGCGTTTCGGAAAAAGAGAAATAAAGCGATCCGCCATTGGCGCAAAAGACATGAAAGCCGTTTTTGCCGAGTATGAAGCCGTGAAAAACAGAAAGCCCGAAGTCGTCTTTCTTGTCAGAGAAATCAATCACTACGTCAATGACGGCATTGACTATGAGGCAAAGATTGCGGAAGAAATCCGGGAACTTTCTCCTCAGACAAAAATTGTGGAGGTCTCGTTGCATTGGGACGGCGCAACGCCACGGCTCGGCGATGCCTTTCTGCACCTGACTTACAGCCGGAGAAGAATCATAAAACTTTTCAAACAGATGTGGAAAATATTTTTCCATGCGGAGGGAATTGTAGTGCTTCCTTTTTGGAATGAAGCCATTGTTCCCAATAATTTTGCGTGTCTGACTGCTGTATATGAGGATAAGCAGTTTTCGTTGTATTGGACGGATAGAAAAGCACTTTTGAAATCTCTTTTTCATGTCGTAAAAAGAGTAGTTTCATGGTCTGCGAAAATGCTTTTGAAGCCTTATGATGTCTCGGCTTCGAGTGGGAAGTAACAGCGATTGTTTTTTTCCACGAATGGACACGAATTTTTTACCACGAAAAGCACGAAATCAGCGAAAAACACTAATTTTTTTTCATATCTTCGTATTTTTCGTGTTTTCGTGGTTAAAAAATAAACACTAACTATTTAAAACTAAGGAGGTAGAATGATGGAAAGAGTGAGAAAATGTATCGTTTACTTGGGGATGCTGGTCTGGCTGTCTGCAACGGCAGCCGGAGCCGTTGCGGACAGCGGTTTTGACTCATATAACGCAATGGCGAGATATGAAATGCCTGTCATAGACGGCAAACTCGGAACTGGCGAATGGGATATGGCTTTTGCCAAAGAGATGTATAAATTTGACAAAGACGACCATCGCATCACCCTCATGTTCCAGTACGACACGGATAATCTCTACATCGCAATGGAAGTGGGCGACAGCAACCTTTGGGATGATCCTTCAGGAGACATTTGGGCAAACAATCAGAGCGACAGCGTGGAAATCTATATAGATGCTGATAACTCAAGAGATTCGGTTTTGCAGGATTCGGACAGAGTGATTGCCTTCAGCGCGGGCGGAAATCACTACCGATTCGACACCGGAAACAATGCGGGTTCGACAAAATTCTATGCAGAAATATCAAAAATTCAAAGAGCCGTCAGCATAAACGGTACGCTGAATAATATCTCTGATACAGACACAGGATATATTGTGGAAACGGCTGTGCCGTGGAACCTTCTGGGCATATCGCCTTTACTTGCTTCTGATATCTCCGTCAACATTGTCTTGATTGAAGGCAATGACGGAACGCTCAAGGATGATGAGAGATATTTTAAGTGGTCAGGTGACGGTCTGAAAGGTCCTGCTAATTATGCAAGGATTTGTCTCCTGTCTCGCAATGACACAACGCCCCCGGCGGCTGTTCAAAACCTTTCAGCTCAAACGCTGGGTTCATCTTCTGCCATGCTTTCTTTTACCACACCGGGAGACAACAGCATGAACGGACAGGCAGCAGCTTATCTTATCCGCTATCGTGCGAGTAATGCAATTGTCTCGGAAGCGGATTGGAATGCGGCTTTTGCTTATGAGAATGCCTTTGTTCCCAAACTTGCCGGAACTGCTGAAAAATTCAAAATATCAGGATTAAAAGGCAATACCCTCTATCATTTCTCGGTCAGAGCCAAAGATGCTGCCGGAAACATCGCTTCTCTGTCCAATTCAGCATCGCTACGCACAGATGCGCCGAGAGCAACAGCATCATCTGCCAAAAACGGTTACTACCACAAAGATACGAGCGAAAACTTTGTTTTTTATGACGCGATGGCGAAATTCGGAACGCCTGCGATAGACGGAAAATCAGGCGTCGGCGAGTGGGATTTATCTCTTGCTGAAGACATATACAAGTACGACAGAGATGACAACCGCATCAGAATGATGTTTCAGTATGACTCGGACAATCTTTACTTCTTTATACAGGTTGATGATGACTACTTGTGGGATGACTCTGCCGGAGAGACATACAAAACCGGCAATGACGACGGCATTGAGATTTACATTGATCCTGATAATTCAAGAGATGCGGTTTTACAGGATTCGGACAGAGTCATTGCATTCAGTGTGAACGGAAATCACTACCGCTTTGACAGGGGAAAGAATGAGGAAGAAACGCAATACTACGGCAAAATTTCTGCGATAAAGCGGGCGGTCGGCATAGACGGCACGGTGAATGACTCCTCTGATAAAGACAAGGGCTATATTGTCGAAGTCGCGGTTCCATGGCATCATATAGGCGTCAAAAATTGGGAATCCTTAGTCGGAAAGCCGGTGTCGGTAAACATCCTTGTGGTGGAAGACGACAACGGCGGCGAAGTAAATGTTTCCTACAATGAGGATGTATGGGATCGTCCATTTGAAATTGACAGATTTTTCAATTGGTTCGGTGACGGCTTGAAAGGTCCCGCCAATTATGCAAGGCTGTATCTGCTCCCGCCGAGCGATACAACCGCGCCCTCCCGCATCAGCGACCTTTCGGTTGCAAACATGCAGCCTTACTCGTGCATCGTTTCTTTTACCTCGCCCGGCGATAATGGCTGGGACGGTCAAGCCGTGAGTTATCTCATCCGCTATCGCACCGAAGGCGCAATTGTCTCAGAAGACGACTGGAACAATGCCCTTGTCTATGAAAATTCTTTTATGTCCAAAATTTGCGGAAATTGGGAAGAACTCAGGATATTGGGACTTAGCGATGCAAAAATCTATCACATCGCTGTACGGGCAAAAGATTACGCAGGGAATTTGGGGCCCATATCCAATTCTGTAAGTTTCAGCACGCCGGTGGCTGCCAAAGAATACGGAAAGGGGCGCATTTATGCCTCTCCCAAAAGCCGGTATTTCCTCTGTGAAAACGGAACGCCTTTTCTGCCTGTGACGCAGCCCGGGGGCATTACATGGCTCAATATACGAGACCTTTATACGCTGCCGGTCTGGGATGCTGAAAGGCAAGAGATTGTAAACTGGTCAAATCCGGATTTCAAAGAAGTCGGGAATGCAGAGAAATTTGTTCAGGGCTTGTCTGAAAAAGGCATCAATCTGTTCAGAATTTTCATCGAAGACCTTGCTTTTGCCAATAAGACAAATAGTTATTTTCCGGATGGCGTGGCGTTTTTAGCTTATCCTGCCACAGTGAACGAAAATGACTACATTGATGAAACGCTGAAATTCCTTGATGACTTTCTGAACCTCTGCGCGCAGTACGACATCTATGTAACCCTAACGCCCTTTGACAATTATTTTTACAAAACATATTGGGATTACGCAGCCTTTAATTCCGCTAACGGCGGACCGATTTCCTCATCCGATGAATTTGTAAGCAGTGCTTTTGCCAGAACCGTGCAGAAGAAATATATCGAGGTGCTTTATAATGTCGTAAAGAATCACTCGAATTTCTTCGGCTGGGAAATGATGAATGAATGGGATAACGACACCTTTGCCCAAAGAGATGCGGATTGGGACAAGGGAAAAACCGTGCGGATTGAGTGGATAAAGGAATTGCTCGCTTATCTCAGAAGCATTGACAAAGAGAGCATGATTTTTGTCTCATCGGTGGAATGGCAGCCTCAGTTTGACCGCAAGGATTTTGTATTGTTGAGCGATTATTTTGACTTTGTGGGCATTCACAACTACACAAAAGCTGTGAAAGAGCCGCCCCTCGCAGGCGACAGCGATCCGACCATCCGCCCCGCGCTGGATTCGGGAAGGCTCATCAGATACATGACCGGAAACACAGCGGACAGAAGACCGGTATTTGACCTTGAATTTGGACCCATTGATATCGAGGCGTATTCAGCAAGGTACAGCGAAAAACAGGATGAGGAAACTTTCCACAATATTCTGTGGGCTGAATTTGCAGCAGGAGCAGCCGGTATGCCCATGAGATGGCCCGGGAAGCCCCTTGAAGACCGGGGTCCCACGCTCACTGACACCATGTGGGACTATCAGGCAAATATGGCTGATTTCTTTGCCAAAACCCGGATAAAATTTGACTCGCTTGCCGGGGTTCCGTGGGAGCGGAATATCTCGCTTTCAGGCACCAAGTCGGACAGTGTAAATGTGTTTGCTTCATCTGACGGCAGACAGGGGCTTGTTTATCTCCTTCACGACGCCCGAAAGTCATCCGGAACCGTCGGCGGACTTGCTATAGCCGTGAGCGGGCTTTTTTCGGGCTTTACTTATCATGTTGAATTTTGGGATACCCGCGCCGAAAACGGCAAAATTGAAGAAACAGAGGCAGTGTCGGAGAACGGCGTTTTGAGAATGAATCTTCCGTCATTTAAAGAGGATATGATGATGACTTTCTCAACCCCCGAAGATGAATTACCGCCGGTAAGCGTAAAGCAGATGGAAGTATCTCCCAAGAGTTACAGCTTCGGCAATGTAAATTCAGGAGAGACATCTTCGGCGCAGACCTTCACGGTAAAAAATACCGGAAATTCGGCTGTTAAAATCAGCACTGTCACGCTTGCCGGCACCGAGACATCGGCGTTCAGAATATTGAATGACAAGTGTTCGGGACAGACCATCGCCGCATCGGGATCCGGAACATTTGACGTGGTTTTTTCTCCCGCGTCATTGGGCAAAAACAGCGCAAGCATTCAAATATCTTCCGATGATCCGGAAGTTCCCAAGCTGAATGTCTCGCTGACCGGAAACGGCACAAAGCGGCTGAAAAGCTATCTCACGGCGGATTTCGGCGCAAACGGGCTTTATCTCTATGATGGCGCACAATGGAAAGGAATCGTGGGATGGAATCCTGAGAAAGTCATTACTTGGGATTTCGGCGCAAACGGGCTTTGGCTGTATGACGGCGGCGCATGGACAGGAATTGTGAACTGGGATGCGGAAGATACAGTCGTGTGGGGAAGCAGATTAGTTGCGGATTTCGGGGCAAACGGAATTTACGCATATAACGGCAGTTCGTGGACGTGGCTGAACAGCTTGAACCCTGAACAGATGATTGAATGGAACGGCAAGCTCGTTGCGGATTTCGGGGCAAACGGAATTTATGCTTATGACGGCAGTTCGTGGACAGGTCTGAGGGCATGGAATCCTGAAAACATGATTGAATGGAACGGGAAACTTGCGGCGGATTTCGGCGCAAACGGGCTTTGGATATATGACGGCAGTACATGGACCGGAGTTGTCGGATGGAATGCCGAAAATATGACTGTGTGGAACGGCAGGCTTGCGGCGGGTTTCGGCGCAGACGGGCTGTATGTCTATGACGGCAGTACATGGGCGGGACTTGCCGGCTGGAGTCCGGAAAATATGGTCGTATGGAAAGACAGACTTGCGGCGGATTTCGGACTGAAAGGGCTTTGGCTGTATGATGGCAGCAGATGGACCGGAATCGTCGGCTGGGATGCCGAGAATCTGCTCGCATGGGGAGACAGACTGGCGGCCGGTTTCGGCTTCAAGGGGCTTTGGCTGTACGACGGCGCATCGTGGAGCGGTATAACCGGCTGGAATTGCGGCGATATGAAAGGTGTTGATTTTTAGCGGGAAA
>JAIFKL010000320.1 GCA_020049595.1 Desulfobacteraceae bacterium | reverse complement strand
GAAGCAATCTGAATCGCAGAATACGCGTCATTGCACTGACCGATATCCAGCAGTCTCGGAATCCCGCCGATGTCTCCCAGATTTTTGTCAAAGAAACGGAATTTTCCGCAGGCAAGCGTCAGCACCACGCAGTCTTTCGGAACTTTTTCAACAAATTCGGTGTAGTAATTCCGTCCCGGCTTTGCGCCGTCGCATCCCGCGACAAGGAAGAAATGCCGAATGGCTTTGCTTTTCACAGCTTCGATGACCGCGCCGGCAACGCCCATCACGGCATTCCGCCCGAAACCCACCATCACGGATTTGCCATCGGTATCCTGCGTAAATCCGGGCAGTTCCAAAGCCTTTTTGATGACCGGCGCAAAATTTTTATCTGCAAGATGCGGCACCCCGGGCCAGCCCACCAAGCCGGTCGTAAAAATATTGTCCTTGTAAGATTCCTGCGGCTTCTGAATGCAGTTGGTCGTCATCAGAATCGCACCCGGAAAAGCGGCGAACTCTTTTGCCTGATTCTGCCATGCGGTTCCGTAATGCCCGTAAAAATGGGCGTATTTTTTCAGTTTCGGATAGCCGTGACAGGGAAGCATTTCGCCGTGGGTGTAAACATAAATGCCTTTTCCCTCGCTTGCTTTCAGAATATCTTCAAGGTCTTTCAGGTCATGCCCGGAGACAAGAATCGCCTTGCCTTTTTTTGCGCCCAGCGGCACTTTGGTGGGGACAGGATGCCCGTAAATTCCGGTATTTGCCGCATCCAGGATTTCCATAGCACGCAGATTGACTTCTCCGCATTTCATCACCCAGCCGATCAGATCATTCACACTCAGCTTGAGATTCAAAGTGGCAGCCATTGCCTCATGGATAAAGGCAAAAACTTTGTCGTCGGTCTGTCCGAGAATGCGGGCATGATCCGCGTAAGCGGCCACGCCTTTGAGACCGAAAACCAGAAGCCATCGAAGCGAATGCGCGTCAGAATCCGCATCAGGATCGGATTTTATGCCCACTTTCTCGCCCTGCGCCACAAGTCCGTCCGTGGTTGATGCGGGAGAAAATGCGGCGGCGTCTTGGGAAAAATCTGTCTTTCCGCCTGCGGCTTTGACTTTTTTCGCGAGCGATTCCCGCAAACTGACGCATTCCTTAATCATTTTCACAAATCGCTCAGGATCAAAATCCACATTGGTCAGCGTGGAAAATATTGCTTCACAGGTAAACTGATTTACCTTGTCATCGCTGATGCCCTTTTTCCTGCCCTCAATCGCGTACAGAGACAAGCCTTTGACCGCATAAATCAACAAATCCTGCAAAGCCGCAACATCCGGTTTTTTTCCGCAAACCCCGATTTTGGTGCAGCCTTCGCCTTTTGCCGTTTGTTCACATTGAAAACAAAACATGATGCGTCTCCTTTTTGCAAATCGAATTTAAAAGATAGCCTTTTCATTCCGGAGTGTTGAACATGGGAACAAAAAGTCTGCCGCCGGTTTTTCCGCTTTGAGCGAAAGCTGTGAACCGGACAATTGCGGCGGCTTGTATCTGCCTTTCAATTTTTTTATAACACATATACACAGTTCTTAAAAGCCTTGCATTGACATAAGTCAAAAAAAGATAAAATTGATGTTTTATAATGAACATCATCCGCCGCATATTAAACAGCCTGACCGAATCTATGAGTTACGCAGTTGAATTTCACCGTTGTACGCCGGCTGCCCGCAAAAACCCCGCCCCCGGCCACCCCCGGGGATCCTCCCCCCCTCTCCTTTGGAGAGGGGGCCGGGGGGTGAGGTCTGAACTGTACAACTCCTACGGTCATTGCGGCGGACAGGCTGTCGCCCGGCGTTGATCGCATATCCGAAAGGGCGGACAAAAGCGGAAGCATGCGTATCCCTCATATTTTACCGGAGAAAATACAAAAAAATCTGCTTGACACAAACTGAGAGAAAATGTTAGAAATATTGAAAATTGTGAAAGGCGCACTGAAAACAAGGTGTTTTCCGAATTTGTCAGCCAGCAGATATTTTGGAGAAATAAGATGTATTATACGATTAAAGGGGTTTACAGAAAAGGGATGATAATTCCTAAAGAGCCGACAGAGTTTATGCGGGATGATATGGAAGTCATTATTACTTTTTTAAATTCAGAAGATAAGTCACCTGAATTACTGAAATCTGATGACGAAATTCTTTATACGATGGGAGACAGAGCCGTTGACGGGAATTTTACAGATGCTTCGGAATTTCATGACCGATATTTGTACCGCAAGGGATAGAAGAAATGAAAAAGATATTTGTTGATACCGGCGCGTGGGCGGCGCTCAACAATAAAAGAGATAAATTTCATAGCGATTCTGTAGTTGTCAATAAAAGCCTTCTGAATGAGGGTTATTTTTATATAACAACCGATTATGTGCTGGATGAGACATACACTCTTTTGCTCTATGATATCGGACATAAAAGAGCGGTTGAATTAGGAAATGAAATTATACTGCTCAATAAGAAGAAAAAAATAAGGATTGTTCATATTACAGATGAGTTATTGACAGCCGCATGGGATATATTTATAAAATATGAGGATAAAGATTTTTCTTTCACAGATTGTACAAGTTTCACAGTTATGAAGAATCTGAAGACAGATGAAGCTTTTTCCTTTGATAAACATTTTGAACAATATGGTTTTATAAGACATCCTCACAAACAATAAAAAAATCTGCTTGACACAAACTGACTGTCAATGTTAAAAATATCGAAAATTGGAAAAGGTACACTGAAAACAAGGTGTTTTCCGAATTTGTCAGACAGCAGATGAGCGGCATGGATTTTGTGTTCTGTATAACTACTTAATTTGTGGTGTGATACAAATCTGTTAATATGTAATAAAATAAGGTGAATTTTATGTTTAAAAAAATAAAAATAACTAATTACAGAACTCATGTTGAAACAGTATTAGAGTTGAAAGATATTACTTTACTGATAGGCTCTAATAATTCCGGCAAAACCAATTTGCTTACCGGATTGAATTATTTTTCCAGATTAGTCAGTTCTGCATTCCCGGAAAACGACAAGACTAAAGAGCTTCGTAAAAGTAATTATTTCAAGTATAAACACAGTTTAAGCAATGCAGATGTTCCTATTTCTTTTCATTGTGAATGGGAAAAAGAGAGTAAAAGAATAGAATATGAATTGCAAATCTATTGTATAGATAAAAAAAATCCTGACAATATCGGCTGCAAGGAAAAAATAATAATTCATGCAGATTCCAACGTAAAAACAGTGTTGCATGGATATGAGGGACTATCCCATGACATGCTGTTAAGAACAAAATTAAGAAATGAAAAATTAACTCAAGACGAGAAAGATATAACAAATATCTTTTTTCGTTCTCTCTCTTTTCTCTATTACTATAATTTTCAACCGGCTTTTTTAAAGAGAATAACAGAAAAGAAAAACTATTTTGAGGAATTTTCTAAGTCAGAAAAATTTCCAAATATTGCTGTTGAAATTGGACGGGAAGGTGCAAATTTTCTTGAATTAGTGAGATTTGTTAAAGAAAATGATGAGGTCGGATATGGAAAATTTTTAGGTTATTTGAAGAGATTTGTTAAATCTTTCAATGGAATAGTCATTGATAAAAATATTACTAAATGGCAATTTGATATGGGAGGAAATACCTTTCCGTATTTTGAATCCAATGATGTTTCAGACGGACTTATCAAAGCCGGAGCAGTTGCATTGTTATGTGCGATGAGAAATCCTCCGGCAATGATAATGATTGAAGAAATTGAAAATGGCATCAATCAAAGAAATATATCTGAATTTCTGAGTTGGTTAAAAGGGGTTTCAGATGGCGGTAAAAATACACAGTTTATATTAACAACACATAGCCCCAGCGTTGTTCGTGAATTTTCTGATTGTTTAGACAGTGTTTATAATTTACATCTCAGAATAAAAGATTACAGAACAATGGTGACAAACCTCAATGATGCAATTAAACCATTAGTAAATATGGGACGTATCAAAGAAGAAGATATTATAAACAGAGATGGAAAAGAGATTGTGCAAGTCAGCCCCTATGAACTGACCGAGTTATTTTATGATGGTGTATTAGGTGAGCTATAGTTAATCATGAGACACATAGCAATCATAAGAGATGGGTTGAGCGATTACTGTGTTCTGAAATATTTTGTATCAGCTATCTTTGAACAGCACTACTCTGTTAAACTAACAGAAGATAATTTTTTTGATTTGGAACAGGTAAATATAAGTAATGCGGTTGCAAAATATGTCTCTAACTCTGACAAAGATAAAAATTACAGTTTATATAGTGCTAATGCCGATACATTAAAAGCTCAAATCAAAACTATTTTATTTACGGCTTTAAAGAAATTTGAAAGAGAGAAAAATATAAGCTTTTGCAATAAAGATATTTTAATTATTTATGCAGATGCAGAGAAGATATTAAAATATAAACACAATTATTTTAATGAGTGGGCATACATACTCAATGGAATACTATCTCTGTCTGTTGAAGAATTTTATGATTGGATGGTTAAGCAAGGATATAATTATGAATACTTGCCTCTGATTTTACCTTTGATTCTTTTTCCCAGCTCCGAAATATTGGTGGCATCATGTATGTATGATTTTACCAGAGAAAATTTCAGAGAATTAAGGGCAAAGCCCGATCTTAAATTGAAGGTTTATGAGACAGATAAAATACCTGTGGCTATTGAAACAGAAAAGATTTACAAAGTTCTGTCAACTTTTATCACTCCTGAAGCTATTAATGATGTTTACAGAGAAATTCCAGAGGCAAGAAAATTTATACAGATTTTAAGTTATTGTTGATAACAAAATAACAAATGAGTTGGCAGTTTTCAAGCCGGCGTGTAAGCTTTTCCCTTATTGCAAAAACACAATGACGTGGCGGTTTAATGTTTGAAATTGAGTTCACACCTGAGTCGGCAGATGACCTGAAATCATTTTAAAAAAAATGAGCAAGTTGAAATTGTTGAAGCAATAGAGACCCAACTTTGCTATGAGCCGACCTTTGAGACAAAGAAACGAAAATGGCTGCTTCCCTGAATGACATCTTAAAACAGGCAATGCTTGAAGAAATAATTTTGGAAACGCCTGACGGACAGCGTTTTATACTGGCTTCTGTTGAAAAATGGAAAGGCTTTCAACTCGCAGATGGTGATGATATTACTCAAAATAAAGAATTAATGAACCATCTTTCAAATCGCCGCAGCGGCGGAAAAAGGGTTCCGCTGTCCGAAGTCAAAGAAAAATTGGGATTATGAATATGAAACAAGTAAAAAACGAGCCGGCAGTTCCCCCGCCGGCGTGTAATTTTTCCCCTTATTGCAAAAATGACTGAGACCGTACTGTCTAAGAATAAAATTCCAATCAGACTGACAGATGAAAGATGGATTCACATAACAGAAGAACATTGTGAAATGACTGGTATGCGGTTAGATGTTCTCGATACAATAGCCAATCCTTCAGAGATAGTTGAGGGTCAGAGAGGAGAGTTGCTGGCATTCAAAGAGATTCAAACAGCTAAATATCTCGTAGCTGTTTATCGTGAATTATCCGAAGACGGGTTTATTATCACAAGTTTTATGACTCGCCGTGTCAACGCTCTTAATCGGAGAAAAAAGTTATGGCCGGTATAAATAATATAGCAATTCAGGATTATATAAATTTAATTCCTGCAATCAGACAGTCCCCTCAATATTATCTGTGGTCTTCGTATGATGCTGAAGCTGATGTATTATATATCAACTTCAAAAAACCGAGCCATGCAACCGATAGCGAGCTGCTGGATGATGATGTGATTTTGCGGTATGAAAACGATCAGTTAATCGGAATAACCATATTACATGCAAGTGAACGGTAACTCCTAATATTCTTTCTGATTTTATATAGCAGGATCAATTTTTGGTAGTGGTATAGAACCGGGTGATTTTGAGGTGTCATTCTGAGCACAGCGAAGAATCTCATTTCTGTAATATATTGTTATAATAAGAGATTCTCAGCCGCGCTCGGAATGACAGGAACAGGGTTCATCACCTCTTCTATACCACTGGCAAATATGGAAAGAAATACAGAGGAAATTTATTAAGAGGTAATATTATTATGTCTAAAGAAAAAGATATTATGAATGTCATAAAATCTGGGGACATGCCCAGTATTTATTTTAATGAGTTTGGAGTGGGGATATCAAAAAATGATGTTTTTCTTCTGTTAAGAAGAAATGGAAAGGAAGAGGCAATATTGAATGCTTCTCATGTTACAGCAAAATCGCTTGCAAATGCGCTTAACGAGGCAATCAATGATTTTGAAGTGCGAACAAAACAGAAGATATTGATTTCTGAAGAAATTAAGGAAACAATGGAGACTGTTGGCGATGCAGGAAAATAGACTTTTTGATTTTTATCCGAAAACTCAGTTAGTTGAGTCTTCTTATGAACCTATTTTTCAAAAAAATGATTATAATGATTATTCAGGGACACAGTATAAATTTTCTGAGAATCTGATTTCTTCTTGGGAAGATGTGAGGCAGAACTCAGATATTGAATTGAAACTCTTCGGCAAGACTTTTTTTTTACCTTTTGATTTTAAAGAGTTAGTCGCTGAGATAAATGCTTCAAAATATATTCTGGACTTAGAAAAAGGATGGGATGGTGAGGATGCTGAACCATATAATACTCATACATGGGAGAAAGTTATCGAATTTTTAATAGGCATGTATTTAACCTCAGTTCGTATATTTGATGTGATACCTGATTTTCCAAAAATCTATCACGGTCCTGATGGTACGATAGATATACTATGGGAAAAATCTGATTATCATATATTAGTGAATTGTCCGAAAGACGAAGATAAGCAAGTCTTTTTTTACGGAGAAAATAGTAAAAAAGATTCCTTTAAAGGATCGTTCTGCATGACGGATAATTATCATAGTTTACTGATGATTTTGGTTGGAATCAAAAAATGTGGGATATAGAAGAAATTCCTGATGAAAATAAAGTGTTTTACCGTATTCATAAAAGCTTTGTCAGAGATGAAAAATTAATACCCGGTGCATTCAGAGAAATCGGTAACGGTATGTCCGTAGATTGGGAAAGATATTCAACTCCTGTAGATTCGATACGCAGGTCGAAGATACCTGAAGATAACGGGATTGTGAATTTAATGGTTGGAAATATCAGAAAAATAGACCTTGAAGTGACTCATAAGCCTAGTGAAAAGAATAGGTCTCATAGCATTGTAAAAGGAAGAAATAAAAAAATTCAGGATGATCCGGAAATAAGATTGAAACTAATGCAAATGTCAAAATGGGAGATACAGGTGGGTGCTTATGGTAAATGTTAATTACTAACAAATTAAAAGAGATGGATGCTTCACTGACTTTTCATACCTTTTATTCCATAGCCTTATACTACTAATCCCCCCTTAAAAACAACAAGCCGGCAGTTCCCCCGCCGGCGTGTTGTTTCCCTTTTACTGCAAAAGCACAATGCGAGTTTTCACAATTGTCTCAGCAGCCGCTCATGGATATTGTCAAACCCGCCGTTGGACATTATCAGCAGCAGGTCGCCCGCTTTTGCTTCCCCGAGCAGAAAAGCAATGAGCGCATCCGTATCCTCAAAATGATAGGCGTCTTTGCCCCGCTGCTTCAGGTCTTGCACCAATTTCTCTGACGAAAACCGCTCCTCCGGCGGAATTTTGTCCAAGCGGGAAGGCTTTCGGATGCAGACCCTATCCGCATCGTCAAAACAGAGCGGATACACATTCTGAAACACCTTCCGCATACTCGAATTGGTTCGGGGTTCAAACACCGCCACGATCCGCCCGTTGGGATAAAAAGGTCTGACCGCCCGGATTGTCTCACGCACTGCTGTCGGGTGATGAGCAAAGTCATCCATGACAATAACGCCCCGCTTTTCTCCCCGAACTTCCTGCCGCCGCTTCACGCTCTGAAATGTCTCCAACGCCCTGCCGATGACTTCAGGGGGGATATTCATCGCATCGGCAATGGCAATCACAGATAAGGCATTGAACAGATTGTGTTCTCCCACCAATTTTGTCTTAAATTTTCCGAACCGCTTTCCGCCTTTTACTACCTCAAAAATATGCCATGGCGGCTGAGCAGAAATTGCTCCGAGCCGCCAGAAGGCATCCGAATTTTTGCCGTATCTCACGACATGACATGACTTGTCTCTCACCAATTCGCTCACATTGTCATCGTGAGCAAAAGCCAGCAGCGTGCTGTCCGCCGACATTCGGGAGATAAACGCATCAAATGCCTGTTTGACATGCTCCGTATCCCGAAATATGTCTGCATGGTCAAATTCAACGCTCGTCACCACTGCCATGAACGGGGCATAATGCAGAAATTTCGGTCCCTTGTCAAAAAA
>JAIFKL010000121.1 GCA_020049595.1 Desulfobacteraceae bacterium | reverse complement strand
AATCGCTTAAACCGCTTGAAAAGCGGTTTTACTGAAAACACAGTTTCTGACAGCGAATTGGTATAAGCTCTGATTTTCGCCTGTGAATCTTTAATGATAAAAGTATGATCTGTTGTATAAATTTTCAAGATAATCTGTTTGATATTTATTTTGTTTATATCAGACCTCTTTGTGAAAGCCCTGTATTTTCATCACGCGCAAAGAAAACAAAAGATGTGCAATGCGTCATAAAATCGAGGTTGACAGAGCGATAGGATTTGTCATAATTACCGGCATAAAAAAAACTGAACCGCGAAAACACGAAAGATATGAAAAACACGAAAAGTAGGCTATAAATGGATAAAATTATTGTTGAGGGCGGTCGCTCTCTTAAAGGCGAAGTGAAAATCGGCGGGGCAAAAAATGCCGCACTTCCGATATTGGTATCTTCCTTGCTTGCAGACGGAGAAAATACCTATCATAATGTGCCGAAACTTCAGGACATTGAAAGTGTCAAAAGTCTTCTTTCCCATCTCGGCGCAAAAATTGAAAGTGAAGGCAATACGGTTCGGATTGACGCGAGCGGTCTTTGCAATTCCGAAGCACCTTATGATCTGGTGAGAAAAATGCGGGCATCCGTGCTGGTGCTGGGACCGCTGGTGGCTCGGCTGAAAAAAGCAAGAGTGTCGCTGCCGGGGGGATGCGCTATCGGTGCGCGTCCCATCAACCTGCATCTCAAAGGGCTTGCACAGCTCGGCGCATCCATCGAACTGAATCACGGTTATGTGGAAGCCTCGGCAGAACGTCTCAAAGGAAATGATATTTACTTTGACATTCCGACGGTTACGGGAACAGAAAATCTGATGATGGCAGCAGCGCTGGCGGAAGGCGTGACCACGCTCCGCAACGCCGCGCGTGAACCTGAAATCGTTGCGCTGGCAAATATTCTGAACAAAATGGGCGCGAAGATCAAAGGCGTGGGCAACTCGGTCATCACCATAGAAGGCGTTTCCGCTTTGCATCCGGTCACAGCCAGCATCATACCGGATCGCATCGAAGCCGGAACCTTTATGGTGGCGTCAATGCTCACAGGCGGAGATGTGACGATTACTGACTGCGAGCCGGATCATCTGCGGGGCGTCATCAACAAGCTGAAAATCACGGGCGCGGATATAAGCGTCGAGGGCAAAAGCATCAGAGTAAAAGGCGGACAGAACGGCATTGAAAGCGTTGATGTGAAAACCCTTCCCTATCCGGGATTTCCCACCGACATGCAGGCGCAGTTCATGGTGCTGATGTCTGTGGCAAAGGGCTTGAGCATCATTTCCGAGACGATTTTCGAGAACCGTTTTATACATGTGAGCGAACTGAAACGCATGGGTGCGGATATTATTATCTCCGGCAATTCTGCGGTGATAAAGGGCGTTCCGATGCTCTCCGCCGCGCCGGTCATGGCCACAGACCTCAGAGCCAGCGCATCGCTGATACTTGCGGGGCTTGCGGCGCGAGGCACAACCGAGGTCCACCGCGTGTATCATTTGGATCGGGGATATGAGGCAATTGAGAAAAAATTTGCCGCGCTCGGTGCAGCGATTCGGCGGGCAAAGGAGTAATTTTTTTTTCCACGAAGAACACGAAGGTGAACCACGAAGGACGCGAAGAAAAGCTGGGAAAATAAAGACACTAAGATTTGCTGAGAAATTTCGTGTTCTTCCGTATTTCTTCGTGTCCTTCGTGGTTCAACAATGAGTAATTTTTTTACCACGAAGGACACGAAGGTGAACCGCGAAGGACACGAAGAAACGCTGAGAAAAAAGTGATAATTTTTATCTCTGTCATTCTGAGCGAAGCGGAGAGTCTCATTAAAACGCCCAAGCTAAAAACAGATGAAACCCGTTCTACTGTGCCGGAGTGCTGAAAAAAACCGCTGTTGACAGAGGACACGCTGTGTTATATAAGTAGTCATCTGTCATCTGTCTGTCAATTTTCTTTCTAACACCGAGTAGGCTGAAATGGGAAATTTTACAAAACAGTTTGCGGCAGTTGTAATCGGAATGTGTCTGGTGATGGTGACTGCCCGCTCGGTTCTTTGCAGGAGATGACTCCGAAGGGAAATTACTGTAAAAATGTGATAAGAAAAGTATGGGCGGCATATATTCAGGATGAATGGGCGCTGAAGGAGAATCTGAATCTCACCGCAGGGTACAGATTCCGGAATTCTCTTACGGCAATGGATTCAGCGACTTCTCTTGAAAGAGGCTATGCGGATATGACCATGATTGTGCGCCCGGATATGAGGCAGTATCCGCTGCTTGACTTTCTGGCGGAATTCAAGTATATGAGTCTGAAAGACACGGAAATGAGCGATGAAAAACTGAGGCAGGTGAGCAATGATGAGTTGAAAGCATTGCCGCTTATCAGTCACAACCTTTCGGAATCAAAAACAAAACTTGCAGGCTATCGCAAAACGCTGCTGTCAGAATACGGCAGCCGCCTGCGTCTGCGGACTTACAGCCTTGTTTCGATAGGATTTGAACGGCTGATTTGGGAAGAGTTGCGAGGCACTGCCTGAAATGAAACAGAGCCTTATAATGAGAAAGATAGAACTATGAGAGTTTACCATGAACGATGTCATATCCGAATCGGAAACAAATCAACTATCTGATATTACAGAAAAAAATAGCAAATCACAGCCGGAAACCGACAAATGGCTGATAGCAATGTTCCTGAAAATGACCCCGGAGGAGCGTCTTCAATCCAACGATAACGCAATAAACGCTGTCAGGGAGTTGAAAAATGCCTTTGAACAGAGACAGTTCAGGAACTGCAAACCTTAGCAAGCTGCTTGAAACTCTGTGTCAGTACCGAGTTGAATTTATAGTTGTCGGGGGGCTGGCAGCAGTCATACAGGGAGTTCCTGTTACCACAATAGATTTGGATATTGTTCATCATCAGACTGAGAAAAATATTAAAAAACTGTCGGAATTTCTGAAATCGGCAGATGCTTATTATCGCCGCCCGGATGATAAAAGAATTGAACCGGATGTTTATGCCCTTTCAGCAAAGGGACACATACTTTTATCCACACAGTTCGGGCCGCTCGATATTTTGGCAATTATTGAAAAAGACTTGGGATATAAAGAACTTTTGCCAAACTCTGTTGAGATAGAATTCAGGGGATATAAAATCCGAGTCCTGAAATTGGAAACCATGATTGAACTGAAACGTGATTCAAATGATGCAAAAAATATTTATCGTATGCCGATTTTGGAAGAAACATTACGCCGGATAAAATAATGGGTAGTGATTCAGAGAAGCAGTGATTCGGAAATGTCATTGTTTCGACAGGCTCAACAACCTTCTGAGCGAAGCGAAGAATCTCAGATTTCTCCCTTCGCCGAAATGACATTTCCGCTCAGAATGAGGAAAATACGACATGAGGATTGGAAGAGGCATATTAAAAAGCCGGGGAGGATTGCAGACCGGACCGGTAACAGAATTGATTACAGGGAAGTAAGGAAAATGAGTGAAGACAAAAACGTAACCGTTCTGGGTAATTTTGTTGATCCCAAAGAGACTGATTTTGAAGGATCGCTGACTTTCACCATCAAAGCTGCCTATATTGAAAAAGGAAAGCTTTGGAAAAGCAAAGACCTGACGGCTGAATTTCTCGGAAACTTCTGGAAAAATATATTGGACATTGAAGATATTAAGCCCACCCTTCACTTTGTCTGCGCGGAACTGCTCGAAAACGCGGTTTACCACAGCCTGAAATCAGATTATCTGATTATGATTCAGCTTTGTTTCAAGACCGATGAACTGCTGGTCTATGTCAGAAACAGCGCGGAAACAGAAAAAATTGAAGCCTTCAAAGAATTTGTCCGCTCGATTCTGGAAGCGGAAAATCTTCAGAAACTCTTTGTTCAGAGCATGAAAAATGCCAAAAAATCAGGCGGTAAAAGGTCTCAGGTCGGACTGATTACAATTTTGAAAGACCGAGGTGCCAAACTCTCATGGAAGATCGAACAGGAAACAGATATGACATTGGTAACAACCCTGTCAAGAATCTCTTTGAAAAGAAAGGACGCATAGCATGACGATCCAAGGAGAGAATTACAAAGTGACATATCACGACGGCGTGATCTCCATATCCGGCAAACTCTCCCTGATGCTGGAAGATTATGAAGAACTTGAGACATTTTTTGAAAAAGTGATTGAATCCCAGCCGCATGAACTTATATTGGATATAAGAAATCTTGAATATCTGAACAGCTCGGGAATTAAAACAATATGCGTCAGTCTGATACTGGAAGCAGCGGACATAGAAAATCTCCAGATGAAAATCTTGTGTTCGGATCGTTATACATGGCAGAAAGAGACGGTTCCCACATTTAATGACCTGATGGATGATATAAAAATTGTGTTCGAGTGATTATTTTCTGTCATTTCGGGCGGAGCGGGAAATCTTAGCGAAGCGAGATATTTGCAGATGGACAACGAGAACAAAGAAAAAGATAAAATGAAGCGCCGGATTGCCGGGCTTGAAAAAACCCTTCAGATTGTTACGGGTTATTCCGGAAGGGTCGAAAAAAATCTCAGACAGTTGTTTGAAGTTGTCAGCGATACCATGCCGGTGCCGATGCTGATTTCTCTGAAAAACGGCAAGATTCTCTTTTCCAACGGAAATGCACAGAAAATTTTCGCTTATTCTGAGGAAGACTTTCATCAGATCGCGGCTCCTCTTCTGTATGAAGACCCCGAAGACCGCAGCATCTTCCTGAAAACACTTGAAGATAAGGGCGAAGTCAGAGATTTTGCCGTCAATATGAAAAAAGCTGACGGAACTGTTTTTCCCGCGTCTCTTTTTTCCCGTCAGATTGTATTTGAAGGACAGAATTGTCTCCTGACCGTCACGCATGACCTTTCCGAACTGAAACAGGAAGAAGAAAAACGTCTTCTGCTTGAAAGACAGCTCCGCCAGACCCAGAAAATGGAGGCAATCGGGACCATGGCAAGCGGCATAGCCCATGATTTCAATAATATCCTGACGGTTATCTTCGGAAGATTGGAACTGACGCTGATGATGCTTCCGGAGGAGAGTAAAGCCGCGAAAAACATCGCCGATGCGCTGTCCGCCGCGAATCGGGCAAAGATCATCATCATGCAGATTCTTGCCTTCTGCCGCAAAAAAGAAGAAGAACGCAAACCTTTCCGTATCAGCACCATTGTTGCCGAAGCCGCGAAGATGATCGAATCGCTGACGCCTTCCCACATTGAGATCAGACTCCGGATTAAATCCAAAGCCTCCATCATTCTCTGCGATCCCACCCAGATTCATCAGGTGATGATGAACCTGTGTTTCAATGCAAACCACGCACTGCGGGATCGGGGCGGCGTAATAGAAATTCTGCTTGAGGAAGTGACGGTCAGTTCTCAGGAGAAAATCATGATCCCGACGCTGAAACCCGGCAGTTATGTCAGGCTGACGGTCAGCGACAACGGACCCGGAATGGATAAGAGCATTATTGACCGGGTGTTTGATCCCTTTTTTACCACCAAGCCTGCCGGAGAAGGAACAGGCATGGGACTTGCGATTGTCCACGGCATTGTTCAGGCGCACGGCGGCGCGGTGAGCGTGGAAAGCGAACCCGGAAAAGGTGCTGCGTTTCACTGCTATTTTCCTATGGTCGCGGCAGTTGAAACTTCAACTTTTGTCAAACCTCAGAAAACAATTCAGGGGGGCAGCGAAAGAATCCTGTTTATAGATGACAAAAAAGATATTTCAGAGACTTGCTCTCAAATGCTCGAGACGCTGGGATACAATATAACCGCACGGAACCGCAGTCCCGAAGCGCTGGCATTGTTTAAGGAAAATCCCGATATGTTTGATCTGGTGATCGCAGATGACGTCATGCCGGAAATGTCCGGAAGAGAAATGGCTTCGGAAATGCTGAAAATCCGGATGGATATTCCCATCATCATCATCACAGGCAGAGAAACAGACGATAATTTTTTTTTTGAAAGCGGGATCAGGGCGGTGATCCGAAAGCCTTTCAGTTTGCAGGAAATCGGCTCCGCAATTCGGGATGTTGCGGATAAACAGCGGGAAAAAGAACATGAGTGACGCGACAGTATCAGACATACCTTTTGAAGAAAAAGCCGCCCGCCTTGAAGCAGAAAATAAGAAGTTAAAAAAAAAGATAGAACGTCTCAAAAAGACGATGGAAATCACCACCCGGCACGGAGATGTTGTTGCAGGGGAGTTAGAGGAAAAAGTCGAGGCTTCAGTCAGGGAAATTGAAGAACGGGTCCGTTTAATCAGCGAAACCATACCGGTGCCGGTGATTATCGTCAGAATGTCTGACGGAAAGATTCTCTATGTGAATGAGCATACCTGCCGGGTCTTCGGATTTTCCGCTGAAGAATTTACTGAGCGCAATGCTTCGGAATTATATGAAGACCCGGATGACCGGAAACTGTTTTTAAGAAATTTTTCTGAACAGGGCAGGGTGAGCGAATTTGAAGTAAAGCTGAAAAAGCGTGACAGCGATATGCTGTGGGCTGCTTTGTTTTCGCAAACGCTGGACTTCAAAAGTGAACCCTGTATCCTCACCGTTATTTATGATCTGACCGAGCGCAAACGGGCTGAGGAAGAAATCCGCAGACTAACTGAAAAGCTGAATCAGAAAGAAGACAAATATCTCATGTTCAGGCTGGAGGATACGGAATACGGCATTGAAATTCTGAGAGTCAGAGAGATTGTCACGATGATGCCGATTACGCCGATTCCGAATATGCCGCCTTACATAAAGGGAGTCATCAATCTCAGAGGCAGGGTGATTCCGGTAACAGACCTGCGACTCAGGCTGGGACTGAAAGCCGCAGTTTACACGGATCAGACCTGCATCATCATCATAGCGGATGCCGGCAGCGGAAAAAGCACAAACAGAAGCATGTCGGGCATCACTGTGGATGCCGTAACCGGCGTATGCGGTATCCGGGCAAGAGATATTGAATCTCCGCAGGCATTGGATTTCTTAGCTGCTCCTGATATTGTTTTCGGAATCGCCAAAGTTGAGAATCAGATAAAAGTTCTTCTCAACTCTTCACTGATAATGTGAAGGATGAATAATACGGTCAGTTTTTCTGACAGGGATGTACAGGATATGCAAGATGCTGATTATCCTGTATATCCTGTACATCCCTGTTAATTTTCGATAGCTATTTGGTGTAAGATGACAGGAGAAAAAAATGTCCGAGATGATACCGAATCCGGAGGAATATTTCAGACAGTTTGTCCCTTCCGGCGATTCACTTTTATCGGAACTTGAAGCAGAAGCCCGTGAGGAGCAAATTCCGATTATCGGTCCGCTGGTGGGAGAACTTCTTTACATATTGGCGGCAGCGACAAAGGCGCGGCGGATTCTGGAACTGGGAACCGCCACAGGATATTCGGGCATTTATCTTGCCAAAGCCTGCGAGATTTCAGACGGAAAGCTGGTTACGCTGGAAAAAAGCCCCGGGCTGGCAAAACGGGCGCAAGTCAATTTTGAAAAAGCAGGTCTGGCACACCGGGCAGACATCCGAATCGGAGATGCGCTTGATGAGATGAAAATGATGAAAGATTCCTTTGATTTCATATTCTTGGATATTGACAAGGAATATTATCTCGGCGTGCTGGGGGAATGTCAGCGGCTTCTCAGAAAAGGCGGGCTTCTCGTGGCGGATAATGTGGGATTTAAAGACGCGGACGCTTTCAACCGGGCAATATCGGAGCGGCGCGAGTGGCGAAGCGTGAAACTGCTTTCTTTTCTGCCTTTTCATTCGCCGGAAAAAGACGGGCTGTGTCTGGCGCTGCGGGTGTGATTCACTCATGTTATACTGTCCGCCGTCATAAATTGCACTTTCGTAAAACGCCAAAAACTTAAAACAGACGCAATCGTTTTGCCGCAGAAACGGTTTGCGTCTGATTTCAGCAGGGGCGTTTTACGGGAGATTTCAGAAGCGCAATTTATGCCGGTGTTGAGTCTATACTGCCCACCGGCATAATCTGCGCTTCTGTAGAACGCCAAAAACTTAAAACAGACGCAAGCCGTTTTATCGGCAGAACGGTTTGCGTCTGTTTCAAGCTTCGGCGTTTTACAGAAAATTCGGAAAGCGCAAATTATGACGGTGGAAAGTATATATGTTAAGTTCTCGTTTCCACGCTCTTGACTTCGGTATGAGTTTCGGCAGGTTCAACTGACGAGACTCACGCCGAAGCCGGAACGCTGGAACGAGATGAACTCAAATATCTTATTTTGACACGGGCACCTCTTTTTTCACTTCAGGACTTTCCGCCAATCCTTTTTCCGCCCGCATTTTTTTCGCCAAATCTTTTATCTCCACCAAATCCTTTCTGAGATTTGCATATCCGTACCAAGTTGAGTAATCCGGATTGATATGAAAGCCCG
>JAIFKL010000131.1 GCA_020049595.1 Desulfobacteraceae bacterium | reverse complement strand
AGCAGTTCCATATTTGCCACTGCCATCCAGATTTCCAACTGTTCTTGGGGCTGAATTTTTGTCTTTGTTCCTTTTTTGGAAAAAATCAGGGGCGTAAGTTCCTGAATAAACTGACGCTGCTGGCCCGCGCTCAGACCGCCCGCGACCCGTCGCCACAGTATCCACCACTCTGAACGCACCTGCGGATTGTTGGCGTGAACGGGTCCCCGTTTGTGAATTTTCCACAATTTTTTGATCCGAAATTCGTCAAAACCGTCGCCGAATCCGGGACGCATACAGAAGCCTGTGAGATTGAGCCAGCGGCTTTCAAATTTATTTGTAATGTCGGCATCTTTAATATTTTCCAGCAGCACATCCGACATTGCCCGTATCAGTCCCAGAGGCCATCTTTCCCTTGATCTTTCAATGAGGTCTGTAATTTCTTTTGCCAGCGACTCTCTGAGACCGCTTTCGGTTTTGTCTGAAAAGGCTTTGCGGACTTTTTCACATACTTCCGCCACAATCGCCTCGTCAAACACATCTTCATCTGAAACCGCCGCGGCTGAAGCGACTGATTCCCTCAGTTGAAACTGCAACTGCCAGCGATGACTGCCCGCGCAGGACTGAAGCCAGAGCGCAAGGGTTCCCATTTCCGTATATGCGGCCCGAATCTGAACCGGAATGCCTGTTTTCATGCCTTTTTTGCCGTACTGAACCACAGTCTGAATGGGCGGAAGGGGCGTAAGCGAATCGTCTATCTGCACGAGATCGCCGAGTTTGTCCCCGGAGCGGAAACTGGAACTGTAAATATCAAAACTGACCGGCTGATTTGCCAGCACTTCAAACTTCCTGTCTGTCAGTTCGATACGGCTGCCTTCATCCAAACCCCGCTCCACAAGACATATCGCCGCCTTGTTCCCTGCTCCCTGCTCCCTGCTCCCTGTATCCAGTTCCTTGCTTCCCACGCCGAGATAAAATGCCCGTGCGCTTCCGCTTCCCACCCGCACGCCGTGACCGATTTTGACCAGACCGTAATAGGATGCGCCCAGCGCCACAGCCAGATCCGGGTCCGGGTTTTCGAGAACTCTCGGAAGCCTGCTGTCTTGTGTTTTGAACCAGCGGCGGATAGCAGCCCGGATCCGTTCCTGAATCACTGCCGGTTTTAAAGAGCCGCCGTTAAAGAGAATCAGGTCAGGAGCATAAGCTTTTTTGTTGCAAATCCTTTCAACATCCTGTTTATGCCGCTCCATAAACCAGCCCAGATGACGTGTAACCGCAGGCTCATGCTGATACGGAAGCCCGAATTCCGTAATGCCTTCCCGAGCTGTTTTTTTCACCTGTGTTTCCGAGTCGCAGAGCGGAAAAAAGCCTTCCAATATTGTTTCTTCCACATCCTGACGTTTCAGATTGGCAGTCGCCGTGCCGGAAATCAGCTTGCCGCCCTGTCCCATGAGCGTAATGCGCTTTGATTCCGCTTTTCCGTCCAAAAGGATTTCCTTTGCTTTCCGGCACTCATGGCAAAGGCTTTTCCACCGGTCCCCGCTCAGAGAGAGGCTTTTTTTTGAAAAACGTGTTTCAAGACGCCTTGCCAGCGCAAGGTCTATGTTGTCTCCGCCGAGAATCAGATGATCTCCCACCGCGATGCGCTCAAACCGGGGGCTGCCCTCAACTTCTTTCAGAGTGATGAGCGTAAAATCTGTGGTGCCGCCGCCCACATCGCAGACTAAAATCAGTTCGCCGGGTTTTACAAATTCGCTCCAATGATGTTCGTGGCGGATGAGCCAACTGTAAAAAGCCGCCAGCGGTTCTTCCAGCAGAGTGATGTTATGCAAGCCCGCCAGTGCTGCGGCTTCTACGGTCAGATCACGGGCAATTTCGTCAAAAGACGCGGGCACCGTGATGATGACAACCTGATTCTCCAGATACTGATCCGCATCATCGCCCTTGGTGCTGTTCCAGGCATAGCGGATATGTTTCAGATATGCGGCGGAAGCCTGGACCGGCGAAACTTTGAATACTTCGTCTCCCGAACCCCAGGGCAGAATTCTTGCCTTTCGGTCAACATTGGAATGACACAGCCAGCTTTTTGCCGAAGAAACAAGCCGCGCCGGCACTTTCGCGCCGTGATCCCGCGCAAAGCTGCCGACAAAATTATCATCCTCCCGTTTCCAGGGAATTGTAATCGCATCTTTTGAAATATCATAATCTCCGGGAATATAGAGAAAAGAGGGCAGCACCGGCATGGCTGCAAATTCTCCGGGCCCTGTGAGCTGCGGGATTCTGAATATTTTGATCTGCCGATCCTGCCCTGCTTCCAAATCCACATAAGAAAGCGCAGAGTTTGTGGTTCCCAGATCAATACCGATGATGTAGCGTTTGTCCATGGTTTTTAATTGAGAATTGAGAAGTGAGAAGTGAGAAATGAACACTTCTCACTTCTCAATTCTCTTATCCGTTGCTTGTTATATATAATCCAATGTATGAATCAGTATTAAAGGATTTTCAGGATTTCTGTCAGACAGCCTGCCGACGGTTCGGCTCCGCTCACCGCCCCGTCAGTTGAGCTTGTCGAAACTCGTCAGTTGAGCTTGTCGAAACTCAGTCTTTCATCAGTTCCGCTATGATCGTCTTGGTATTTTTCAGAATATTGAAAATTTCATTCAGTTCATTGGGTCTTGCCGCATTATGCCCCAGACTGATGCTGTATTCATAACCGTGCAGCACAAGAAAAAACCACAGTCTGCCCATAATATATGCCCCGTATAATGGCTTATTGTCATTGTTCAGCTTTTGTACGGCAACCATCGCAATCATCAGTTGCCCCAGCGGGTCGTTTGAGGAATCCTGTTCTTTTTTGTATTCATGAAGAAAAAAATAAGGTTTTTGGGGAATGCGTCTGCCCCTTGCGACAATAAAATCTATCACACCTGATAAAGTTTCATTTTCGATTGTAACAGAAATTTCTCTCTCCATAAAAGAGGAATACTTTTCCTCGTCAAAATTGACCATCAAGAGTAACGGCGCGATAAATTTGAGTTTCAGTTCAGCTTCGTTCCAGTCGTGAACATGATCCTGCAAAGACTGACACAAATCATTCAGTCTTTTTTCTTCTTCTTTCAAAAGACAGTTCTCGACCCTGAGCCATTCTGTTAAAAGACGGCTCTCTTTTTTCAGAATAAGCCCGAACCTGTCCTCAACTTCTGCAATCGTCCATTTGGAAAAAGTTTTCATGAACCGTTTTAATTGAGAATTGAGAATTGAGAAATAAGATTCCTCGCTGCGCTCGGAATGACAATTCAATTCTCAATTCTCAATTCTCACTTCTCCTCATCCCTCTCCCGCACATTAAATTCAAGTTTCCATTTCTGCTCGCTGTTTTCTTTAGACACACACCAGAGTTCAAGAGTCCCGATTTCGGTCGCCTTTATCTCGATGAGTACGGGAATAACGCTGCCCGGCTCCCCGTCCAAAGTTGTCTCAAGCGTGGTGAGCGACTCAATCTCCTCTTCCCAGTCATCCACAATCGTGCCGCCTGTGTCCTGAAGCCGCAGAGAAGAACCCAGAAAATCAAACTTGACCGGCTCTCCCACCACCAGCACAAATTCCTGTTCCGAAAGCACGATTTCCGTCCCCTCTTCCATTCCGAAAGGCGCGACGCACAGGGCTTTGATCGGGGGCGGCATTCCCGGCACCGAAGGCAGAGACGCGGCAACGCCGATATAGTAGGACTTTGCCATGCCGCCCCGTATCCGCACCCCGTGGCCCCGCCGCGCCATTCCGTAATATGCCGCGCCCCTTGCAACTGCAAGGTCAAAATTTTTTGTTTCAATTTCCCGAACCGGCACCTGCTGCGTTCCCGGTTTTCCCCAGGATGAAACCACGTTCACCACCTGTCTTCTCACAGAATCGGACTTCATGACGCCGCCGTTAAACAGGATGGCTGTGGGAACTTTCATTTTTTCTTCACGGGAAAGAAACTGCGCCAGATGATGAGTGATGGCAGGATCAGCCTCATAAGAAAGACCGATTTCTTTGATGCCGATTTTTTTTCCGCCCGAGGGCTTTGTATTTGCCGTACAGCCGGGGAAAAAACCGTCTAAAATGACTTCTTCAATCTCGTCCCGGGTGATCTTTGTCTTTTTGGTCCCGCCGATCAGGCTTGTACCGGCGCCCAGAATGGTGACAGGACTCTCTTTTATCTCAGGATTTGCCAGAATGCTTTCTTTTGCCTTGCGGCAACTGTGCCAAAGCCCCCTCATCTGCCATGCGTCCAACCGCTGCCCTTTCTTGAACATGCGTTTGAAAACAGCGTAGGCAAGGGCAAGGTCCATGTTGTCGCCCCCGATAAGAAGATGATCCCCGACGGCAATACGCTCCAGCACTAATTCGCCGGCTTCTTCGGAAACGCTGATCAGCGTGAAATCCGATGTGCCGCCGCCCACGTCGCAGACCAGCACAAGATCACCTTTTCTGACTTTTTTCCGCCACTTATCCCCTGAAGCTTCAATCCATGCGTAAAATGCGGCCTGGGGTTCTTCTAACAGCGTGACATGGAAAAATCCCGCCATTTCAGCGGCTTTGACAACAAGGTCTCTGGCAACCGCATCGAAAGACGCGGGAACCGTCAGCAGAACATCCTGATGCTCGATTTTCAGATTTTCGTCTTCCGCAGCCATAGTGTGATTCCACGCGTCACGGATGTGGCGCAATATCACGGAAGCCGCCTCTACCGGTGACATTTTCGTGATGTCGTCGGGACCTTCCCAGGGCAGAATCGCTTTGTTTCTGTCCACAAGTTTGTGACAGAGCCATGATTTGGAAGAAGAGATCAGATGATGCGGAATTTCGGTTCCCCGCTCTTTGGCAAATTCTCCGACTGCAATTTTATTTTCCTCATTCCAGGGCAAGCGAAGGTCTGTTTCCGAAACTTCGTGCTTTCCGGGTGCCAGTATGAAAGAGGGGAGAATTTCACGTTTTTCTACTGTACCGGCTTCCACAAGCTGCGGGATTTCAAGGACGCGTATATCCGGTGTTTTACCTTTTTCAATATTCGCTTCCGTGTAGGCAACCACCGTGTTGGTTGTGCCTAAATCAATTCCGATAATATATGTGGGATTTGACAAGGGGTTCACCTCCTTGGGGTCAGGGGTGAGGGGTGAGAGGTCAGGGGTGAGAAGCAGGATGCCGCCTCTGACCTCTCACCTCTGACCTCTCACCCCTCACCGACAGATTTATACAATTTCAACTTCCGCAGGGGCAATGATATTCGGGTCCCGGTCGCCCGACAGCGTGGGAAGATCAAGCCGCGCCGCTTTCCAGCCTTTGTGGCGGACAATACCTTTAAACGGCGGCTCTCCGGTGACATTGCCGGTCAGTTTCACCGCATTCGAATCAAAACCGGGCTGAATCACAATCTCATCCCCTTCGTTTTCATCAAGCACCGGTTTGGATGCCATATATTTGGACATGGCTTTTTTGCAGTTTTCATGGATACTTCGCACAGCCCCGCCGATCTGGTCATCTTCATACTGTTCCAAATCTTCCGAAAAAAAATCCAGCAGCCGTCCTTCTTTCTGAAGCACGGACAGCAGATGCAGGAACATGCGGTTGTCATTTTCCTTCCGCTCTTTTGCAGCAGCAGGGACCGGCACCGCAGAAAGTTTCTTTAACGGCTCCGGAGGCTTCACTTTTGCTTTCATGTTTGTGCTTATCAGATATGATTTTTCCATCAGTTTGACAAAAGAGTGACGGGAAAAAAACCACAGCATAAATCCCAACAGAAAAATAACACCCGTGGAAACCGGGACAAAAAAGACTTTGAGCATGTCGGTCATCTGATTTGCCTGCCGGATAAATTCATTCAGTTGCGGGAAATTTACCTTGTTCTGCGCCACGAATAATAGCAGAATTTTTTCGGAAACAACTGTCAGGGCAAAATAAAAAGCCGAATTTGTCACAAGAGACAGCAGCCCCATGAAAAAGATGATCCACCACAATGAGCGGCGGGAATATGCTCTGATAATCTCCATACACCGATTCTCCTTAAACTGAAATTTCTGCAATAAAAGGCTCTGCCCCCGATTTTCAGACCGACGCCAAGCCCGCAACATAAAATCTGTTTTAAATTAACCACCCCGAAAATGAAAAGCAATTTTTTATGTTTTTTTCAAAGAAGAAGACAGCAGCATTCTGTTTTATCTTGTGAAAAAGCGCATGTCATGATACCTGTCAGTCAAATAAAAAAATTCCGGAAAAGCTTTGTTCAGGTACTTATTACACCAATGTAAAACATTTTGAAACCGAAAAATGACTTTTTTCAGATTAGGAGTTACGCAGTTGAATACCGCTTTTTTTAAACCGCAAAGTTTCGCAAAGCAAACCGCAAAGTTACGCAAAGCTGTGCAAAGATATATTTTGAAACTTTGCGGTCTCTGCGGAGACCGCCGCGCCCTTTGCGGTTTATTTTTCAGATAAAGCAGAATCCGACTGCCTAACTCCTACAGATATAAATTTGCCCTTGCTGAGATTGATGAAGCCGGCATCCTCATCAAAAGCCCGTGTAATAAAAATGCGACAGAAAAAAAGAATTTCCCGACTGTAGGGATGATTGTGAGATTTCGGACAAAATCCGGACCTGTCTTGCCCAAGCAAAGTCCTGCACCCAAAAACAGATGCTTATGAAACCCGATGCCTGTATTTGTCATATTACGGAAAAAAGCAGGGGGGATGTGTCCCTGCATTTTACCGGAAGAATGGATATGGAAAACGCCGCGCCGCTCCTTCGGGAGATTCCCGCGCTGATCGCCGCAATGTCCCCGGCGTCAGTTACCGCAGACCTTGAAAAAGTGACCTATTTTGATGATTTCGGCGCGCTGGTTCTTTTTGAAATCCGGCAATTGGCAAACAGCCTGAAAGCGGAATTTCATATTGTCGCCTCTGATGCCAAAGTGAAATCCATCCTTTCCCAGATTGATTTTGACGCAAAAGAAGCCCTGCCTTCTGTTAAAAAAAAAAGATCATTTAACATGCCTGTGCGTCTGGGTCAATCACTTATCGCTGAAGCCTCAAATATAAAATTTATGATTTCTTTTGTCGGCTCGCTTGCGCTTTCGCTTCTGCGGGTCTGTCTGAATCCGAAATTGCTGCGGATGGATGATACGATTAACCATATTGAAAAAACCGGCGCGGACGCGCTCCCTATCGTGGCATTAATCAGTTTTCTGCTGGGTCTGATTATGGCGTTTATGTCCTCGATTCAGTTCCGGCAGTTCGGCGCGGGGATTTATGTTGCGTCTCTGGTGGCGTTTGCCATGGTGTCGGAACTGGGACCGATTATGACGGCAATTGTGGTGGCGGGGCGTTCCGGCTCGGCATTCGCGGCTGAAATCGGCACCATGAAAATTTCCGAAGAAATTGACGCGCTCTTTACGATGGGATTTGATCCGGTGCTGTTTCTGGCAGTGCCGAGACTTATCGCGGCAGTGATTGTTGTGCCGCTGCTGGCGCTTTTTTCAAATCTTTTTGCCATTTCAGGGGGGCTTGTCGTGGGGATTTTTATGCTGGACCTGACGCCCAACACCTATATAAAACAGACGCTTGAAGTGCTTACGCTGACCGAAGTGCTGTGGGGAATGTTTAAAAGCGGGGCATTTGCGCTTCTGATTGCATGGATCGGATGTCTGAGAGGATTTCAGGCAAAAGGCGGCGCGTCCGCGGTGGGCGGCGCGGCGACTTCGGCAGTGGTCAGCAGTATCTTTCTGATTATCCTGTTTGATTCGATTTTTGCGGTGGTTCGGAGCTACTGGTGATTTTCTTTGAATCTTTCCGAATTGTTCAACCGTTGAAAAGGGTCTGATGAGCGTTTCCGCGTCGGCGCAAGCCACGCTTTGTAATAGGTCTTTTTCGGATGTCAGCCGGAAAAAAAACTGCTTAATAACTGCTTAGGTTTTCTTCAAAGCAGAAAATGAATGTGATGTAACTTTTACAACTATTACAGATAGTTGCTGTTGACTTTTTCGCAAAAATATGGTATTATTTAAGTCAGGTTTAGAAGCTGTTTTAAAAATAATCGGGGGTAAAAAAAATTGGAATTCTGCCCGGTTTTTACCCAGTGTCATACCTAATTTTACCTGTTCAAACGGACAATGTATCTTTTATACTCCTGAATCACCGCCCGAAAAAACGGGGTCGAATATTTTTAAAACAGCTTCTTACTCACACAACTCAAACAGCGCCGCCGCGCATACCACCCCCGCCGATGCACATCGCCTCCACGCCGTATTTGACCGACAAGCCGGGAACAGCGTTTTGCGCCGGTGCATCCGCTTCCGGTTTTACTAAAATGAGACAGAACAGCAAAACGAAATGCCTTGGATCAGACGGAACAAAACAGTATTGACGAATTTCTGACTTTATGATATTAAAAGATAATACTGATTTCGTTGAATCAAAAGTATG
>JAIFKL010000168.1 GCA_020049595.1 Desulfobacteraceae bacterium | reverse complement strand
AAAGTTTCTCGCAAAGAGCGCAAAGGGCGCAAAGTTTTTAAATAATGCTTTTTTCCTTTGCGTTCTTGGCGTGCTTTGCGAGAAACAAAATCGTTTTAAAGTTTCTCGCAAAGAGCGCAAAGGGCGCAAAGTTTTTAAATAAAGCTTTTTTCCTTTGCGTTCTTAGCGTACTTTGCGAGAAACAAAATCGTTTTAAAGTTTCTCGCAAAGAGCGCAAAGGGCGCAAAGTTTTTAAATAATGCTTTTTTCCTTTGCGTTCTTGGCGTGCTTTGCGAGAAATAAAATAAGGAGATTTCTTATGAGTTTTTTGGGTTTTGGAAAAAAAGAAACAATTGCGGATTTTGTGAACAACCTTCCGACATCCGGCGTGACTGTACTGAGCCTGAAATCGCTTGATTTTATCGCTCCAGGAGAGTGGAACAATATCACAAACTTTGATGAAATGCTGCGGATGGTCACCAAAGAATCTGATCCGGCTTTTTTGACATCCGTGAAAAATCGTGTTATTGAACTCTACGATAATAAATCCGAAGGCTATCAGTCCGCCATGCGCCTTTACCGCATGGTTGACAGCACGGACAAGGCGCTGGGCGCGGCGGCGCTGGCTGACAAAATTTCCCAGAAAGTCAGTTTGCTGTCTTTTATGAAATATCTCACGCCCAAAGCAGATACGGCTCAGGCGATTGATCTGACGCTGAAACTGATTGCGGAACTGCTGGCTTTCACCAAAATCAACGGCATTCCGGGCGACAGTTTCAGCGATTTTGTCAAAGCCTTGGGAGATTACAGCGGCGAATCCAAAATGCGGATGGCGGCGCTGGTCTGTTTTGACGGGCTGATTCCGCTGGGACCGGATTTTATCAGTTTCGGAATGGACACGCTGAAAAAACTCAGTCCTTCGCAATTGGAGGGAAACAGCACCTTCAGCAATATCAGCGCGGATATTCCGGGAGCGGACACCCTCAGCAAGCTCGGTTTTATCAAAACCGGATTTTCCGCGGCGCAGGCATGGATGAGCAGTTTTATTTCCTCAAACAATCTGACTGCGGACAAGGTTATCGGCAGGCTGCGGCAGTATGTTGACGTGAGCGACGACAAACTGGATTATGTAGCTGCATTTCTTGATGTGTTTACAAACTATTATGAACACACCGGAACCCAGACGCTGGCGATCCGGATGATTCAGCGCGCGATGAATGAAGTGTAATAGCAAAAATTAACAGGGATGAACAGGATTATACAGGATTATACAGGATTATACAGGATTATATTATCCTGTATATCCCTTATGAGTTACGCTTATGGAATTTCCGCATCGTAAAAATGAACCGCAAAGTTACGCAAAGTTCCCGCAAAGTTGCGCAAAGTTTCAAAATATATCTTTGCGAAACTCTGCGATTTACTTTGCGAAACTCTGCGGTTAAAAAAAAAGCAGGATTCAACTGCGTAACTCCTATCCCTGTTAAAAAAAATTGATTGATAAAAAAAGTGAAACAAGCCCGATTTCATTATTTTTTTCAGAAATGTATCGGAGATCACGCATGGCAATAAAAAGATATTATTTCACCGAAGATGATTACGGATATTTTATCCGTTTATTTCGCAGTGCGGAAAAGCTCACATGGGGCTACGGAGAGGAAAACGCTTCGCAACCCTACTGCTATATTGATATTGATTTGGAGCATATTTCCGAAGAAAATAAAAAGAAACTCGGAAAAGACTGGAAAGCCTGTTTGGAAAGGTTAGAGCGGGATGCCAAAACCGTTCCGCCATCCTCTTCCCTCAATTCCGAGAAGTCTTTCACGCACGCGCTTCTTATTGCTGAAAACACCGGCAGCAGCATCAGAAAAATCGCAGGAATCATGAAATCTGTTGCTGTAATTTTATTTATCTGTTTATCTATAATTTTTTCCATACCGGGCCGTATCAGCATCAGGTCTGACATTCAAGGCGGACAAAAAAAGAATTTGGATTTCATGCAACTGCTTCAGGAAACGGTCAGCAACAAACCGGAAAAAAATAATGAGGCCCGGATTAAAGAACTGCTGAAGCGTTGTCAGGAACACATACGGGCAAAACGTCTGACGGAGGGCGAAGAAGGCACCGCGCTGGACTGCTACCGGGAAGTTCTCAAACTGTCCCCCGGAAATGCCGAAGCCCAAGCCGGTTTGCAGAGCCTTGAAATGCAGTATGTTCTGTGGGCAAAAAATGCCTTGCGGGGCAGGAATGTTGAAAAAGCCCGTCAATATTTAGAGGGATTGAGCAGGGTGAATCCGGCGTCTCCTGCGCTGGCGGAACTGACACGGGAGATATCGCCGTCCGGCACTTCACCGGAGTTGTCAAATACCGGACTGCCGGCGGATAAGCCTTCTCCGAAAAAAGAAGCGGACAAGCCGCTTCTGAAAAAAGAGTCGAAAAAACCGGTTCCGAAAAAGGCAAAGGCAAAACCGTCGAAAAAAGAAAAAACAAAACCGTCGAAAAAAGTAAAGACAAAACCCTCTAAAAAGACTCAGAAAAGAAGCGGGGCTACCGAAGATTTCACAGAAATGTCTCTGGGGACAGACTTTAATCAGAAACACCGGAATTAGAAAAACGAAAAGATTACCACGAAAGCACGAAATTTACGAAGGACACGAAAATATCATCATTTTCGTGCTTTTCGTTTCCGGCGGCTGTAGAACGGCCCCGGCTGAAAACAGATAAACCCGTTTTACATAATTTCGTGCTTTCGTGGTAATCTTTTTGTATTTCAGTCAAGGAGGAATTATGCTTTTTTTCATAAAAATTTGCAGGTTATCATTGTGTGCGGCAGGGATTTCAATGCTGTTATTTTCCTGTGCAATTGCGCCGGTTCAGCCGGATCAGAACAGTCCTGCGGAATTTGAAACAGCCATTTCTTATCTTACAGACAGCCTTCTGACGCAGATGCGCAAGGATCAGGATTTGTTTGCCCCGTTGCAAGACAGCACAAAGCTTGTGATTGATCCTTTTGTGGACGGAAACAGCAGGGAACTGCCTGTCATCAGCCGGGAGATTGAAAAAATCATTATCGGATCCGCGGAGAAAAATTTCATAAAGCTTTCCGTCAGCCGAATCACTTCCGAGACGCTTGGCAACGCGGATTATGTTCTAAACGGCGTTATCCGCCCGGAGAAATGCAAACGCGGCGCGACATCCCAAGATTGCTACAGCGTCTCTGCCGCGCTGGTCAATCTGAAAACCGGAAAAATCGCGGCACGCGCCGATGTCCGCATGACTGCCGAAAATTCGGATTACAGTTCCGAGCCGATGTCGGAAGACAGCCCTATGTATCTGAAAGACCGTCCCATGGAAGGTTCCGTGAAAATCGCCGCGGGCAAGGTCGGCGATGCGGCAGACAGGAGCTACTACAACTCGCTGGAAGCCCTTGCCATGCTCGCTGAAGCGGAAACTGCCTACGGAAAAGCCGATTATCAGACCGCGCTGGCTTTATTGGAGAAAGCATCGGAACACCCTGAGGGGCAACTGATGAAAACATATTCGGGATTATACAGCACGTACCGCAGGATGGGGCGCATGGACATGGCGGAAGATGCTTTTGCAAAGCTGCTGGCAACCGGCGTGGAAAAACATAAAATGCTGACCGTCAAATTTCTCTTTGACGTGAATGCCGTCTCTTTCTGGAAAGACCCGGATTTGCAGGAGCAGTATGAGCTGTGGCTGCGTCAGATCGGAAAATACTTTAACAGCAGCCCGCACTGTCTTAAAATTATCGGTCATTGCAGCCGCAGCGGAACAGAGCGTTACAATGACTCGCTTTCTTTGGAGCGGGCCCGCCGGATTCAGACACTTCTGAAGCCTGAGTTTCCCAATGTTCTGAAACGCTCTGTGTGCATCGGCAGAGGCTTCAAAGAAAATATCAAAGGCACCGGCACAGATGACGAGCATGACGCCATTGACCGACGGGTGGAGTTTGTACTGACGGACTGCAAGTAGGGCGGGGTTCCGCTGATTTTGCCATTGATTTCATGTCCGCCCTGCACTCCGGAGTGAGTGTAGAACGGGTTTATCTATTTTTAACCCGGGCCGTTTTACTTCTCAATTCTCAATTCTCAATTCTCAATTAAAAAATGAACCGCCTCCTTCTTATAAACCCCTGGATACACGATTTTGCGGCTTATGACTTCTGGGCAAAGCCGGTAGGACTGCTGTTGCTTGCCTCGATTCTGAGACAGCACGGCTTTTCTGTTGACTACATAGACTGCCTTGACCGCTTTCACCCCAACGCGGCGAAAAGCGATCCTTATCTCAGATACGGCAGAGGTCCCTACCTGAAAACACGGATACAAAAGCCCGAAGGATTGCAAGATATTCCAAGAAATTATTGCCGATACGGCATCCGGGAAGAATGGTTTCGCGCCGACCTTATGAGCATAGCCAAACCCGATCTGGTGCTTGTGACTTCTCTTATGACATATTGGTATCCGGGTGTGCAGGAAACCATCAGAATTATAAAGGAAATATTTCCGAATACGCCGCTTGTGCTGGGCGGCATCTATGCCACGCTTTGCTGCGATCATGCGCTGAGATATTCGGGTGCGGATAAAGTCATCACCGCCGGCGGAGAAAAATATCTCATTGAGATGATGCGGGATAATGATGTCTCTATCGCTCCCGAATTTGATATAGATGATCTCAACACCTATCCTTATCCCGCATATCACTTGCAGCGAGTCATTTCATACATTCCGATACTGACGTCTGTCGGCTGCCCTTTTTCCTGCGCGTACTGCGCCTCGCATTTTCTCAATCCCAAGCTGATGCGCCGACATCCCGACGCTGTTGCCGATGAGATATTCTATTGGCATAAAATATATGGCGTGAGAGATTTTGTGTTTTACGATGATGCGCTTCTTGCTGATGCGGAAAACCATGTCATTCCCTTGCTTGAGAAAGTCATCTCATTTAATGCCGACCTGCGTTTTCACACGCCAAACGCCGTTCACATCCGCAATATCTCAGAAAAACTTGCCCGTCTGATGATGAAAGCAAATTTTAAAACGCTGCGGCTGGGGTTGGAAACAACCGCTTTTGAAAACCGAAGCGCATTGGACAGAAAGGTTACAGAAGCTGAATTTAAACAGGGAGTTGCTTATTTAAAAGCCGCGGGTTTCACGAAAGATCAGGTCGGTGCGTATCTCCTTGCCGGTCTTCCGGGGCAGACGGTAAATGCCATAGAAGATTCCATCCGAGTCGTGAGAGAAAGCGGCATTACGCCGGTGCCGGCATACTACACGCCGATTCCGCACACCCAAATGTGGTCTTCGGCAGTTGCCTGTTCCCGCTACGATCTGGAATCAGACCCGGTATTTACAAACAATGCGCTTCTGCCCTGTATGCCGAATTTCTCATGGGAAGTCATTTCACGCCTGAAAAATTGAGACATGAAAAGATTGGCAGCGGCTCGAAAACAGCGATTCTTCGGGGTGTTGATTGAGATATTTGCCAGAGAACCTGTCCCTGCCGCGCCGGATCAGATTGTTTTTTCATCTGAATTTTTTAAAGACTCTGACAATATTGCCTGAGATCGGGTTATGCCCACGGCTTGCCCCTGCCATAGCAAAAATTTCACCGTACTTCATCACCTACTTCCATACCACTACCCAAATATTCAAAACGTATCAAAGAGTCATCGAAGACGTTGCGAAACCGCTTGTAGCAAAGATTTGGCAAAGATTTGACAACTTTTGAAAAGTTGCCAAATCTCAGATGATTTTGACTAACGCTCCGCCTTCCAAACTGTGCCGTCGTGCCGATCTTCAAGGATAATATTCATCGCCTCGAGCTGTTTTCTGATTTCATCCGCTCTCGCCCAATTCTTTGACTTGCGGGCTTCTGTCCGCTCCTGAATCATTCTCTCAATCGCCGCCGCGTCAACAGATTTCTCCTCAATCGCCTTCTGCTTCTTTTTTCCGAAATAAGTCTGATGAGATTCAGCAAGAATACCGAGAATACTGCCGATTTTCAGAATATCCGAGCCGTCCGAGCCAATCTGTTTTTTCAGTTCGGGAGTCATTTCCGCATTCTCGTCAAGGCTGCGGTTGATATTGCGGACCGCCTCAAACACAATGCCCAGACCCTTGGCAGTGTTGAAGTCGTCGTCCATTGCCTCGCAGAAACGCCGCCAGTAATCCCCCGGCGCGTCCGCCGAAATCTGAGCGCCGATATTTGTCTCTGCCCGCTCCAGCAGCGAGTAAATTTTATCCAAAGCCGCACCTGCCTCATCCATTGCCTTGTCGGTAAAATCAATGGGGCTGCGGTAGTGATTGGAAAGCAGAAACACACGAATGGCTTCAGGATGATAAGTTTTCAGCACATCTTTTATCATGAGAAAATTGCCCAGAGACTTGGACATTTTCTCCTGATTGATATTGACAAAGCCGTTGTGAATCCAATACCTTGCAAATGTCTTATCGGATGCGCCTTCGGACTGGGCAATCTCGTTTTCATGGTGCGGAAAGATAAGGTCTTTTCCGCCCCCGTGAATGTCAAATGTCTCACCGAGAAGTTTGTTGCTCATCGCGGAGCATTCGATGTGCCATCCGGGTCTTCCTTTTCCCCAGCGGCTTTCCCAGAAAGGTTCTCCGGGTTTTGCGGCTTTCCACAGCGCAAAGTCAAAGGGATTGCGTTTTCTTTCGTCTATTTCTACCCGTGCGCCGGCTTCCATGTCTTCAAGCTTTCTGCCCGAAAGTTTTCCGTAGCCGCTGAAAGATTCTACCGAAAAATACACATCTCCGTCTGTCTGATAAGCTTTGCCCTGTTCGATCAGCTTTTCGACAAATGCTTTGATTTCCTCTATATATTCAGTGACTTTGGGTTCAAAATCAGGGCGTTGCACGTTCAGGGCATCCATATCTTTGCAGAATGCCTCAATGAATTTTTCGGACACTGAGAGGGAATCCACGCCTAACTCGTTTGCCCGCTTGATAATTTTGTCGTCAACATCTGTGAAATTTCTGATATAGGTGACTTCATAGCCCTGTGATCTGAGATAACGGGCAATCACGTCAAATACGACTACCGATCTGGCGTGTCCGATATGAGAGTAGTCGTAAACCGTGGGACCGCAGACATACATGCCCACTTTTTTCTCACGAATGGGTTTAAATTCCTCTTTTTTTCCGCCTAAGGTATTGTAAATACGAATGCTCATTGTTTTTTCTTATTTCCTTTTGAATAAAAAATTGGTAGCAGGTAGCAGGTGACAGGGAGCAAGTAACAAGGTGCAAGTGACATGGAACCAACCTGCAACTTGTTACCTGCTCCCTGTAACCTGTTACCTGCAACCTCTCACCTCGGATTACTCTGCGATTCCTCAATGAGAACCACTGCCATTGCGCCCATGCCCTCGCCTTTTCCGAACATTCCGAGACCTTCGGTCGTGGTGGCTTTGACATTGACTCGTCCCGGGTTGAGTCCGAGGGCGCGGGCAATTGTTGTTACCATTTCCTTGCGATACGGCGAAAGCTTGGGCGCTTCGGCAAAAACGGTTGTGTCAGCATTTACAACGGCAAACTCTCTGTCCCTGAGCATTTGGCATGTTCTTTCAAGGAGTTTGATGCTGTAAATGTCTTTGAACTGCGGGTCCGTATCCGGGAAATGCAGGCCGATGTCTCCCAATCCCGCCGCGCCGAGCAGCGCATCACATAAAGCATGAACCAGCACGTCCGCATCCGAATGACCGAGCAGACCTTTTTCAAAAGGAATCGTGACGCCGCCCAGAACAAGCTTTCGTCCTTCCACTAAGCGGTGAACATCATAACCTGTGCCGATACGCATGATAATTTCCTGTTATTTATTTAAAAATCAATGTGTAAATTCAAAATTTTTCAGCGAGTTTACTGCACGCCCAAGGCTCGGAGAATTTTTGACAGCCTCCTCAATATTCCACCAGCTTTCTACAAACTTTATAAGCGTACCGTTGTAATCCGGGCCTATTTTTGCCGTACTGTTCGCTCGCGGAACAATCGCTTCCCGCAGCTTTCGGCTTTTAGCTTTTTTTGCCAAATTCACGAGCAATTGTTTCGGATCATCAATTTCGTCTGCTCTGTCAGGAATCAGTTCTTTGGAAATTCCCAAAAACTTGGCAAAATCGGAGCGGCTTGCCAAAACCCATGATTCGACCTCTCTCACAGCCACACGAAACAGAAGATTCGGATGTTTGGGAACAGGCAGCCAATTGTGAATCAGCGTCGGCGCACATTCTCCCCGGTCAAGATCGGTAAGCACCAGAAAAGCGATTCCCTTTGCCGCATGGTTAAATCCCTGAATATTTTTCTTGAGATAACCGAATCCTCCCCGATTAAAACATGAACCGACAAGATACCGGTGGCTTGAATGAGCAATAATTTTTCGCAGCACTGCTTCGCTTAACTCATCTTCCACTGCAAGGTTTATCACAATCTGCTGCATCAGGAAAAAAGCTCCAATTGCTCAATGCCTTCAGGAGCGGT
>JAIFKL010000034.1 GCA_020049595.1 Desulfobacteraceae bacterium | reverse complement strand
ATATCCAGGGCCTGCGCCGCTGCCATCAGTTCGATGCCGATGATGCCGGCAGCGTTTTCAAAAATCTGCATATTTTTTATCACCGTGGTCATGCCCATAGATACAAAATCCTCCTGATCATTGGAAGGAATGGACTGCACCGACGCGGGCGCGGACAAAATTCTCTGTTCAGCGATAAGGGCATGGGTCGTGTACTGGCTGATCATCATGCCGTTGCAGATACCGGGATTTTTGGTGAGACATGCGGGCAGTCCCATGCTTAAAGCAGGGTTCATCAGCCTGTTGAGACGCCGCTCCGAAAGCACGCAGACGGCAGTGAGCGCAATGCTTGCCATGTCCATCGGAAGCGATACCGGCATGGACTGAAAATTCGCTCCGGTCAGAATAAGGGATTCTTCAGGAAAAAATACGGGATTATCGCAGATGCCGTTCAGTTCGGTTTCCACCTGCAACGCGCAATATGCCGCCATATCATGCGCCGTGCCGATGATCTGAGGAGTTGAACGTAAGGAATAGGCATCCTGAAGTCTGGCGCTGATCTTCCCGTTGTAAAGATCGCCCCCCCTGAGACATCTCATAATCGCTTTTGCGCTTAAAACGCTTCCCGGAAAGCCCCGCACCTCGGAGAGTTTCAGATTAAAAGGAGACAAATTCGCTTTCAGGGCTTCAAGCGACATGGCGCAGGCGATTTCAGCCTGTCTGAGCAGACGAGCCATGTCATAGAGTTGAATTGCACTCGCGGCAGTGATAAAATTCGAGCCGTTGATGACAGAAAGACCGTCTCTGGGTTTGAGTCCGGGCGGAGTAATGCCGGCGCGTTCCAAAGCAACGCTGCCCGGAAGCCGCTCCCCGCGATAATATGCCTCACCTTCGCCCATCAGCAGCAATGCGATCTGAGCCATCGGTGCCAGATCGCCGGATGCGCCCACAGAGCCTCTCAGACACACGACCGGCGTTACGCCTTTGTTCAACATCTCTGCCAGCGCCGATGTGACTTCAGGGCGGCACGCGGATTGTCCTTTGGCGTGGAGATTGATTCTGCCTGCCATTGCCCCGCGCACAAATTCGGGCGGGGCAGGGTCTCCGATTCCCGAAGCATGGGAAAAGATCAGATTTTTCTGGGCTTGCTCCATCTGCCGGTTATCCAAAACCGTCTCGGAAAGTTCGCCCACGCCGGTATTCACGCCGTAAATAATCTCACCTGCCCGCAGTTTTTCTTCAAAAACATCCCGGCACCGTGTAATACGTTTTATAGCAATTTCAGGTATTTCAACATTCTCTCCTTCTCTTGCAATGTTTACCAGCTTTTGAATCGAAAGAGATGAACCGTCCAAAATAACTGTCATTTATTTGCTCCTACAAAGATTCCGCCTCTGTGAGGCTTTTCTAAGGCTATTACTCACTTCTCATTTCCGCAAACCGCCGGTTGAGCAAAACTGCTGTCTCGTGCATCAAATACTCTCCAATTTTTGAGACATGACGGCTGCGCCAGTTTTCCAGCGGACTGCCTTTCACCCACTGGTTGAAAGCGCCCAGCGCGGGTCCTGTATGCACTTGAAAATTCAGTTTTTCGCTCTCTGCTCCCTCAATCGCTACGCGTGCGGAATATCCGAAATACCATCGAAAAATCAATGCCATTTTATGTTTGGGATTTTTTTCTGCTATTTTTATCTGCTCAGGATCACGAGACAAAAAGAAAGATTTTGTCTCATCCCATATCTCATTGAAATTCCGCTTGAAATATTTTTCCTGCAAACGCTTTTTCGTGTTTTCGTCAATCTGCTCTATGGAATCGTATTGCCGGTACAGCTCGTAGAGTTTGTTGGCTCGCGCCGGAAAAAACACGCCTTTTTTAAGCACCTGCACCTTTGCTCCGGTTTCAAACATATCTCCTGCCGGCGCGTAGTCAGTATCCTGCACATTTATCTGCTGAAGCATGTCTTTCACCAAATCACTTGTCTGCGCCTCTGCCGTGCATTGGTTGATCGAGCCGGTAAGAATGAAATCAGCGCCCAGCACAAACGCGGCTGCTGCGGATTCCGGCGAGCCGATGCCCCCGGCTGCTCCGAGGAATATCTGCTTTTCATAGCCGTATTTTTGCATCATCTCATCACGGAGCCTGCCCAGCGCGGGAAATATCGCGTACGCGGATGCGCCGTCAGTATGTCCGCCGGAATCCGCTTCCGCACAGATAATGTCAGCCATCGGCATTCTGCGGGAGAGTTCCGCCTGTTCCCGTGTGATTTTTCCCTGTTCGAGCAGTTTATGAACGATAGGCTCAGGCGCGGGACTCAGAAACGCCTCCGCCACTTCGGGTCTGGAGAGCTTTCCCATGACCCTGTGCGCGGCGATGATGCGCCCGTCCGCTTCCCGGCGCAAGCCTGTGAGCCGATAACGCACCAGCGCGGGAGACATCTGCATATACGCCGCAGCCTCAACATAGCTTATGCCGTATTTCAGATAAAGATCAACAAGCTTTTCCTCTGCATCGGGACGGTAGTAATGATGCAGCAGATTCACTCCGAAAGGTTTTTCCTTCAGTTCTGACTGAATATCAATGAGTTGCGATTCAATTTGACTCAGTTCCATGCCGCCGGTTCCCAGATGTCCCATCATACCGGCTTTGCCCATCGCAATGACTAACTCCTTTCCGGCGATTCCCCGGAACATCGCGCCGGCAAGATAGGCATATTTGAGATTGTATTCCTCTCTGAAAGCCCGGCTTCCCAGATTTTCAGGCGTAATCATTCCCTGCGTAGATTTTGTCTGAGAGTGAAAAAATTCTATTTTTGCTGCCGGGGAAGGCGCGGGCGCGGTTTTCTGTTTTTCCGGCGACTCTGTGCGGATTCTGCGGACAAGCCCCGCCAGCACCTTGCCGGGACCGATTTCTCTGAAATCTGCGACGCCCTGGGCTGTGAGATATTGGATGGTCTCGGTCCACCGCACCGGCGAGATAATCTGCGCCGCGAGCAGAGATTTCACATCTTCCTTCCGATACGGCGCGGCGGTGACATTGGAAATCACGGGAATACGAGGCGCTTCAAATCTGAATTTCTCGGCAAAAGAGGCAAAGGTCTCTGCTGCATTTTTCATATAAGGAGAATGAAAAGCCGCGCTGACATTGAGACGCCGAAAATGCTGCACGCCCGCTGCTTTGAAAATCGGCTCTGCTTTTTCAATATCTCCTGCCGGACCTGACAGCACGATTTGCAGAGGCGAGTTATAATTTGCCATGCTCAGGTTAGTGAAATTGTTGACATCAAGGAGATGCTGTATTTTGTCTTCCGGGAAACCGATGACGGCAGCCATTGCCCCGCCCCGCGCCTGAGACATAAGCCTGCCCCGCTCCTTTACCAAGCGGAGACCGGTTTTGAAGTCAAAAACACCCGCTACGAACAGTGCGTTGTATTCTCCGAGACTGTGGCCCGCCATGAAATCAGGCAGAACATTCTGCGTGTCGTGAGACATTATCGAGCTGTGATATTGCATCCACATCAGCGCATTGACGGTGTAGAGCGCAGGCTGTGTGTAATCGGTCTGGGCGAGAAGACTGTCCGGGTCGTTGAGACATAACTCTTTTATGCTGTAACCGAGAATGTCATCAGCAGCCGCCGTTATTTCCGGAAATGAGTCAAAGAGAGCATCTCCCATGCCTTTTTTCTGGGAACCCTGTCCCGGAAATATAATTGCCAACATTGTTATTGCCTTTCATCTGAAAAAAATTCTGCAACGGTGTACAACATATTGATTAGGAACGTCATCCTGAGCGGAGCGAAGAATCTCGGATTGTTGAGGGATGAGATTCTTCGCTGCGCTCAGAATGACAGGGACAGGGTTCTTTACTCGCGACAACTGACCGTATTTCATCGGATTCTGCTGTCAGACGGATTTTTTTCTTTCGGAAGCGGTTCCGTTTTTTTTTCAATATGTTTATATTTCTCACCGACATAGCTTTGCAGCCGTCGCTGAGACAGGCCGACGGCCCGGCAGATTCCGGCGGGCGGAACTTTTTCCGAAAGAAGCTTGTCTGTAAGTGATTTAGCTGTATATTCTGCCATCATTTTAAAGTCAAGAAAAAAACCCATCAGGGTCTGCGGCTGCCGCTCAGAAATACGGAAGGCGGCTTTTATTTTCTGACACCGAATTGGTATTAATTTATACGGATAAATTGAAATTTCAGAAGATAACAGAAAAGCCCTTATACCGGCACGCATAAGGGCTTTTTTTGTGATAAATCACGGATAGATAAAATTTAATTTGCTTGTAAAAAAGGGAAGAACGCGGTTTTACATCATGCCGCCCATTCCGCCGCCCATTCCGCCCCCGCCCATTCCCGGCGGCATGGCATCATGTTTTTCTTCGGGCTTTTCGGCAATCATTGCCTCGGTGGTCAGCATCAGAGACGCAACACTTCCGGCATTCTGAAGCGCAAAGCGCACCACTTTGGTGGGGTCAATGACACCGGCATCAATCAGATTTTCATAAGTATTGGTTTCCGCATTGTATCCGAAAGCGCCTTGTCCGCCGTTTTTCACTTTGTCAATCACCACAGAGCCTTCAAATCCGGCGTTGTTAGCAATCTGACGGAGCGGTTCTTCAATGGCGCGCATCACCACTTTGATGCCCAGCCTCTGCTCATCATCAGCCTGCAATTTTTCCAGCGCAGGCAGACAGCGGACCAGCGCAACGCCGCCGCCCGGAACAATTCCTTCTTCCACTGCGGCACGGGTGGCGTTCAATGCGTCTTCCACACGGGCTTTTTTCTCTTTCATTTCGGTTTCGGTTGCCGCGCCCACATTAATCACCGCAACGCCGCCGACCAATTTTGCCAGACGCTCCTGAAGCTTTTCCCGATCATAGTCCGAGGTGGTCTCGTCTATCTGCGCGCGAATCTGCTTTACTCTGCCTTCCAATGCGGAACGCTCGCCTGCGCCGTCAACGATGGTCGTGTTATCTTTGTCAATCGTTATGCGTTTGGCTCTGCCCAAATCGGCAATGCTGATGCTCTCCAGCTTGATGCCCAAATCTTCGGAAACCACCTGTCCGCCGGTCAGAATGGCAATATCTTCCAGCATGGCTTTTCTTCTGTCGCCGAACCCCGGGGCTTTGACAGCCGCCACATGCAGTGTGCCTCTGAGTTTGTTCACAACCAGCGTGGCAAGGGCTTCGCCGTCAACATCTTCGGCAATGATGAGAAGGGGTCTGCCCATTTTCGCAATCTGCTCCAGAATGGGCAGCAGGTCTTTCATGTTGCTGACTTTTTTCTCATTAATAAGGATGAAAGGCTCATCCAGCGAAACCGTCATTTTTTCCGCGTCTGTTACAAAATAGGGAGAAAGATAGCCCCGGTCAAACTGCATTCCTTCCACCACATCAAGGGTGGTGTCCATGCTTTTGGCTTCTTCAACTGTAATGACGCCTTCTTTGCCTACTTTGTTCATGGCTTCGGCAATGATGTTGCCGATGGTTTCATCGTTATTTGCAGAAATCGTTCCGACCTGGGCAATTTCCCGCTGATCTTTGGTGGGTTTGCTCATGGCGCGAAGTTCTTTCACGGCAGCTTCGATAGCTTTGTCAATGCCGCGTTTGATGGACATGGGGTTATTTCCGGCAGCAACCAATTTCTGCCCTTCTTCATAAATGGCTCTGGCAAGAACGGTGGCGGTAGTGGTGCCGTCTCCGGCCATATCGCTGGTTTTGCTTGCCACTTCTTTGACCATCTGGGCGCCCATGTTTTCAAATTTGTCTTCCAATTCAATTTCTTTGGCAACCGTTACGCCGTCTTTGGTGACAGTGGGAGAACCCCATGATTTGTCAATCACAACATTTCTGCCTCTGGGACCCAGCGTCACCACAACTGCATCCGCAAGGGCTCTCACCCCGTTCAACATGGCTTCACGGGCTTTGATATCATACTTTATTATTTTTGCCATTTTACTTTCTTCCTCCGTTCTGTATTGAAAATTGAATTGTTTTACTCGATGATGCCGAGAATGTCGTCTTCACGCATGATAAGATATTCTTCACCCTCAATCTTTACCTCGGTTCCGGAATATTTTCCGAACAGCACCCGGTCCCCTTCTTTGATTTCCAGAGGGATTCTTTTTCCGTCATCGCCTGTTTTTCCCTTACCGACCGAGACCACTTTTCCTTCTGCCGGCTTTTCTTTTGCCGTATCCGGTATGATGATGCCGCCTTTGGTCTTTGCTTCTTCCTCAACGCGTTTTACTAAAATGCGATCCTGCAATGGTTTAAGTCTCATTCTACAACATCTCCTTTACTATTTTTTTAAAAAAACTTTTATTGTCCGTTCTGAAAAAAAATGAACAGCATACTGAATGACGGCGGGGTCAGCGGCACCCGGCCTGCGGAAGTCAGGCAGGATTTTTATATTATTCAGACGTGTTGTCAGCCGCTTTTTTGGATTCACCCGATCCGGAGCCTGATGAATCTTTTGTATTTTCAGAGCGGTCGGACCCGTGCTGAGATTTTCCCGCATAGTCCGTTACATACCATCCGCTTCCTTTCAGATGGAAACTGCTCTGTGAAATCAGCTTATGAAGTTCTCCTGAACAATGTCTGCATGTTGAGAGCGGTTTTTCGGAAATTCTTTGAAAAGCTTCTTCAACCCTCCCGCATTTTGTGCATTCATATTCATAAATCGGCATACTGAAAATCTCCCCCCGGTTTTTTGATAAAACCTGAAATTGTGACAGCCCTTCTTTGAATAATACAAATATAGAGCGTGATTTTACGTTGTCAAGAAAACGAAAGACAGTTTTTCCCGCGTGAGGAACTTTGCAGCGGACTGAATAAAAAAGCAGGGCAGGTGATGGAAACCCTCACTGTGTTATCAAATATTATCAAGCGGTTTCAGCCAGTTATCATAAAACTTCAGCACATTTTCAATGCCCGTAATTCTGACCTCGCAAAGAATCTCACGGGAATACCGATGCACACGGGATTCCTCTGCTGTTTTTTCTTCGGAAGACGCGTCGAAATTCTGAAGAAATTTGCAGAACCGGACCACATGAATGAGTTCGTGAATGACAATATATAAGGTAAAAGGGAACAGGTTTATATCGGGAAATTGTCTTAATGTGAAAAGAATGCTGTGATCCTGAAGACATATTTTATAAAAATCATAGACGGAAGAACCAAGATAGCGGCCTTTCCGCTTTTCTTCATAGCGGATAACATGGGCAAAGGGACCGTAAACGATTTCTTCCTCCGCAAGATCGGCTAAGGTTTTGATGTCATAATTGAGGCGGCGCCACTGGCTTGCCGACATCTTGTAAAAATCGCTCACAAGTTCTTCGGACATGGCGGCAGCATCGTTTACCACTGATGCCTGTTCCGGCGTAAAAATTTCCAATTTTTCCATAATTAGAAAAATCTCGATATTTTTTTGAATTTAAAAGCTTGCAAAAAAAATACAGTTAAAATATTATTATTAAAAATAAGACGATGTGCAAGTTTTAATTTGCGATAAACGCAAATCTGCTTATTTTAAACAGAGATGAAATATATTTTTATCCCTGTGATGATAAGCAACAATTTGAATTTATTTAATGAATAATCATAAGCGCCGGTTCGTTCCGGCTCAAAAAAATAAAGATGGGAGGTGATGGATTGGGCAGCGTCATTAAAAAAAGAAGAAAAAAAATGAGAAAGCATAAACACAGAAAGCTTTTGGCCCGTACACGGCATCAGAGAAGAAAGGGCAAGTAACTGACCTGTACTTCTGAAAAAATGCAGAGCAGCCCGGATTGAAACAGATAAATCTGCTCTACAGGTTAAAAAAACAGGAAAAGCACCGGACAGCAGATATCGGGGGCTTTTTCTGTTTTTTTTTGCATCCGGCTTATGCCTTTTTTTTATTCAAAATTTCAAGTCTTGCATTCAAAAGAGCGGAGTTATGAAAGCCGTGAACGCTTGCATCGGAGATCAGGAAAAAGCTGAAACCCAATTTTCTGCCCAAGGCAATGCTGTGTATATTTTCTATCTGGACAATTCCCCATAAAGCTTCAACACCTCTTTCTTCGGCAATCGTTATAAGCTGTTTCAGCAATACTGTGCCTAAACCTTTTCCCTGCCAAAAGTCACGCACCAAAACAGCAGCTTCAGCCTCTTTTCCGTCGGAATTAATCATCAGATGGGCAATGCCTGACATTTTTTCTTCCGGCAAAGTCGCATCTGTCGCTATCGCTGCAATATTACGGTCATCATCAACCTTCAGCAGTTTATCCGGCACTGATCTTATGCGGCTGAAAAATCGTGAATAAATGCTTTCTCTGGACAGGGAATTGAACATATCAGTAAAAAGCTGCCTATCTTCCGGTCTGAAAAGGCGGATAGAAATTTTTTCGCTGCTTTTATGCTGCCCACCGCAACGGCGTGGACATTTCATGCCCACCCTACGGTTCTGCATATCCTTTGAAATATTTCAGAAATTCCGAGTCTGTGGAAAGCACCAGTGCGGTGTCATTGTCAAATGAATCCCGATAAATTTCAAGGGTTCGGATAAAAGAATAAAACTCAGGGTCCGCGCTGTATGCCTCGGCGTATATCCGTGCAGCTTCCGCATCTGCTTTTCCCATGAGTTCCTGAGCCGTTTTGTATGCTCCGGAACTGATCTCTTTCAAATCACGGTCTTTTTCGCCGATAATCTTGTTTGCCTCCCCTTTTCCTTCGGAACGGAATTTTTCGGCAATCTGCTTGCGTTCCGCAATCATCCTGCCGAACACGGATTTCTGCACCTGCTCCACATAATTGATCCGCTTGATTTTGACATCCACCAACTGAATACCGAATTTATCCAACTTGGGCTGCGCCTGCTTTAATATCCCTTTGGTGATTTTTTCCCTGCCGGTGATGATTTTGTACGAGGCGGTCTGATCTTTTTTTATATCCTCCATGCCGATTTCAAGTGTATCCAATTCACGGTTGCTTTTGCGCACGGTTTCAATCAGCCTGTAAGATGTGATAAAATTTCTGACTGCCGGATCAATAATATCGTCCAAGCGTCCCAGCGCGCCCAGGGTGTCATGCACGGTCTGAAAAAACTTGACCGGATCAATGATTTTCCAACGGGCAAAAGCATCCACCCATATATATGTTTTGTCTAACGTCGGTATCTGTCCGGGGTCTCCGTCCCATTCCTGAAGGTTTTTGGGAAAATAATTGACTTTTTCGAGAAAAGGAATCTTAAAGCCGAGCCCTGATTCAATCTTGATTCGTGCCACTTTTCCGAACATCGTGACCACCACCTGTTCCCGTTCATCCACCACGAATGCCGAAGCATATCCGACGAGCAGCAGAGCCAGGGCAGCAATCAAAAGCATCATGGGTTTTGATTTCATTTTTCAACACCGATTTCCTGTTGTCTGTTAAGATTGAGAAAAGGCAGAAGGTTTTTCTGATCCGCATCAATAATATATTTCTGTCCCATATTCGGAAGAATATCCTTCATCATTTCAAGGTAAAGCCGCTTTTTTGTCACGTCTTTTGCTTCGGAATACGCTGCATAGAGGGATTTGAATCTGGCAGCATCTCCTTTTGCCCGGTTAATCCTGTCCAAAGCATAACCTTCAGCTGTTCTTATGGTTTTTTCCGCATCGCCCTTTGCAGCGGGAATGGCCGTGTTATAATCCCTTTTGGCTTCATAAATGAGCTTTTCCTTTTCCTGAGTTGCCTGATTGACCTCATTAAACGAAGTCTGAACAGGTTCGGGAACATTGGTGCGTTTCATCTCTATGGTAACCACGTCTATGCCGGTTTCCGCCTGATCCAGTTCTTCCTGAAGGACAATTTTGGCTTCGTCTGCGATTTCCTCCCGCTTGCTGATGACCTCATTGATGCTTCTGTCTCCGACCACTAACCGCATGGCGGCTTCGGACATATCTCTGAGCAGCCTTTCCGCATTCTGAATTTTAAACAGATAATTGTAAGGGTCTGATATTCTGTACTGAACAATCCATGGCACCAATGCCACATTCAGATCGCCGGTAAGCATGAGGGATACAGCATTTTCATCTTCCGGAGCAGATGTTTTATCATTCACAAAAGCAGAACGGAATCCGAATTCTTCCTTTTTGATGCGTCTGGTTTTAACCTTTGTCACTTTTTCAATCCCTGCCGGAAGTTTGAAGTTCAGTCCGGGCTGTCCGGTTCTGGCATATTTCCCGAATCGCTGAACCACCCCCACTTCATCCACTTCAACCGTGTAAAAGATTGAAGAACCGAAAAGTGCGGCAATGATGACAAGCAGAATCAGAATCGGTCCGCCCGGAAATTTGATTTTACTCACTTTCTGTATGAATTCATCAACCTGAGGGGGAAGATCATTTCTTTTATGCTGTTGTTCTTTAAGTTTTTCCCAGTCCCAACCCATTGTTTTTTTTCCTCTTTAAGATACATCATCTCATAAATCATTCTTTATGACACTCTGAATGAATCTGTAAAGCAGGTTTGAAACCCGCTCTGTTTGCAAAATCAGATTGAACTTATACGGATTCGCTTTTCAAAAACAGTGTTTTCCGTGTCTGATTTTAGCCGGGCGCTTTTCCGTAAAACCGCTTTTCAAGCGGTTTAAGCGATTTATCTGTTTTTAGCCGGGTGTTTTCAGCCCGGGCGCTTTACGGTCTGAAAAGACCGATCTTTGAAAGCGAATTGGTATTATATACTTTCTGCCGGCATAAACTGCGCTTTTCCGGCATTCTGTCATTTCAAGCTCAGGGCAGGACATAAAATGTCCACCCTGCATTTTGACAGAGACAGAAAAAGCGCAATTTATGACGGTTGTGGGTATATCTGTCTGACATATCATATAAAAATCAGTTTTATTTCATCCTCCCTTCATTTCTTGTAAGTCCGTCCGCCTGTAATGATTTCTATTATTTAAGTTACATGAATTTTTAAGTCAAGGGAAAAAGCACTTATCAGAAAAAATCGGAAGGGGAAGATATGAAAGATGAAATAAACTGATTTATTGACAATATATTTTTTTATATTCATGCGTCTGCATAAAAACAAAAAAGGCATCGCGTTAAGCGATGCCCTTATTGTTCGGCATATTCAGCCGATGCGTATTTTTTTATGTTGAATTCCGCAACACGTTCAACCTTTATCTAAGGATAATACATGGCAAATTCGGAAAAACGCTCACATCTGTGAAATGCTATTTTTTAAACCGCCGCCTGTAGCCCAGAAGACCGAGCAGACCGGAACCCAGCAGAAGCATGGTCCCCGGCTCAGGTGCCACATGGGCTTCCATCGTATCATTCCCGCAGGTCATTGCCCAGTGGAAACCGACGCCGCCTTCCAGTCCGGCAAAATCCAATTGGATGCCGGACACATCCATCACCATCGAGTAATATTCACCCACTCTTCCGGCAGTTCCTGTGCCGATTGATGTCAGTCCGGCATTGTTTATCAAAACTTCCTGACCATTTCTGTACTGGCCCGATGTCATCACATCATCAGAGGTGAGAATACTGCCCTGAGCATTCGTAATGTCATACAGATTTCCGCTGCTCACGTCAAAAGCGTATTCCCATTTTTCGCCGTTTGCCATCGTATCTTGCAGATAAGGAGAATCTCCGAAAGGATTCCAGCCGTCACTGCTGATAAAAAGATCGCCGTAATCGGTTCCCAGTGTTCCGCCGACATAATCGGTATGGATGTCAACCTTCAGATAGTTATCAAGATAATAAATATCCATCCAGTCAATGTCAAAAAGGTTTTCCGAACCGGCACCGGAGATCACATCTCCGCCGTTGTGTTCATAAATATTATTGACATTATCCAGACTCCCGCCGATGTATTTATCCTGAATCGTCCATTTCTGGGCGTCTGTCCAGTCGGTCGGCATCGCTAAGACTGTCCCTGCCATCATAAAAACTGCAACTGCAGCACAAGTTAAGATTCTTAAACTTTTCATATTATTCTCCTTGTTGTCAACCTGAAAAAGATAAACCGTTAATCAGACTTTTACATTTCACTTTTGTTTATCCTGCCTTGCCATGTTCCTTAAATTACCTGATGAACGCCCTGCTTTTCTGACCACCTCCTTTATCTTTTTTTCAGATTTGCCGTCATCCCAAAAAAACAAAGCCGGATTGCCTGTCTTTTTGTAGGCAACCCGGCTATCTTAATTTTTAAGACCCGTGGCTTTCCGTCCCCACTTCACAATGGGTTTGGCTTTATCTGAATATATGATTCGCAAAATTTAAGTGCCTTTATATTTGTTATTTTTCCTTTTGTCAAGCCTTTTTTTCATTTTATTTATTTTTTTTTCACCGAACAAGCCGCTATGCTGATTATTCTTAAACTTTACAAATGATTGAATCTGTATTTCCTTTAGGATATGCAGTGTCACCCTGAATACGGGCTTGTCTGAAAAACTGAGTTTTTTAAAAAATTCAGTTTTTTTTAAATCATAGGAGTTACGCTTATGGAATTTCCGCATCGTAAAAACGAACCGCAAAGAGCGCAAATATCCCCGCAAAGTTCCGCAAAGGTTTAAAACATATCTTTGCGGAACTCTGCGGTTTCCTCTGCGAAACTCTGCGGTTAAAAAAAAGCAGGATTCAACTGCGTAACTCCTAAATCAGCAAATTATAACAAGCTGAATTTACACCGCACTTCTATTCAATCGGTTGCGATTCAATATTTTCTTCAAAAAGCTTATCTGATTCGCTTTCCACAAGCCGGTTGATACGGCGAAAGTTTTCCATCAGACCTTCTGCCAGCGGCGTCAGTTTGGAACCGCCGCCTGCTGTGCCGCCGACATTTCGGACAAGCAGCGGACTTCCCAGCCGTTCTTCTGTGGCTTTGATCCTTCCCCACACTGCCCGGTAGCTCATGCCGAGTTCTTTTGCGGCAGCCTGAATCGTGCCGTGTTTGCGGATGGCTTCAAATATCTTCATCCGACCAGGGCCGAACACAACTTCTCCGTTATCATCTTCAATCCAGATTTTTGAACGAATATAAAAAGGTTTGACCATTTTTTTCCATCCTACGTTAAAAATTGACAGTATCATTTTACGGGCTTAATATAAGTAACTCACGTTGTCAACTGTAAAATCAGGGGATTGACAGTTGAAATTCTGTACGTTCAACCTTGCATTTGATATGAAATTTATAAGCGTTTTTTTATTTTATTTGACAATCTGTTTGAATTATTTTATTTATCATCGTTAAGTCATTAATGACATAGCGAGAAGATGAAGGAGACAGACGCATGTATCATCAGCTTATTTCAGGAAAACATGACAGAGACGGGTCTTCTGCTCTTGCTGAAAATTCTGTAACCATAGCAGGGTATTCTTTTGAAGAATATCTCAATATGGTTGAATCTTTTCACGGATATACGGCGCCGGGACTTATTATCGGGGGATTCATGGCAGATTTTGCCCTGCGGAAACTTCCGCCGAATACCCTCTTCGACGCCATCAGCGAAACTGCTTACTGCCTTCCCGATGCGATACAGATTCTGACGCCGTGTACCGTGGGCAACGGCTGGCTGAAAATCTTTGATTTCAGCCGTTTTGCCCTGAGCCTTTATGACAAATATCAGGGTAAAGGTGTTCGGGTTTTTCTTGATGCGAATAAAATCGCACATTGGACAGAAATAAAAAATTGGTTTTTCAAACTTACCAAAAAACAGGAACAGGATGAAAAGCTTCTGAAAGCGCAGATTCGGGAAGCGGGCGCTGAAATTTGCAGTTTTCAGGATGTGAGCATTCAGCCCCGGCTTCTGCAAAAACGGCACAAAGGCAGCATTGCCGTCTGCGCCGGATGCGGGGAGGCGTATCCCCGTGAACACGGAACCGTATGTCGGGCATGTCAGGGACAGACGCCTTATGTCGTATAACAAATTCCCGTCCTCACCCCCCGGCCCCCGGCCCCCTCTCCGAAGGAGAGGGGGCCGGGGGGTGAGGACGGACAAAAAGAGGAGGTTTAGCCAATGGCTGAAAACAAACTGATTATAAACCGCAATGAATTTTCATTTAAACCGGGTCAGACCATTCTGGAGGCGGCTGAAGCCAACCACATCCGCATTCCGACCCTGTGTTATCTGAAAGATGCCACGCCTACGGGAGCGTGCCGGATTTGCGTGGTGGAAGTGGAACGGGCACCCGCGCTGCTGCCTTCATGTTCCACACCCGCGACCGACGGAATGGTGATTTATACCGAATCCCGTCGGGTGGTGGAAGCCCGGAAAAATGTGCTGGAACTGCTGCTCGCTTCCGGGAACCACAACTGTGCGGCGACCGGCGGCGCAAAAGGCAACTGGAC
>JAIFKL010000239.1 GCA_020049595.1 Desulfobacteraceae bacterium | reverse complement strand
GAGCGACCCGGGCTGAGAACAGATCAAACCGCTCAGAAGCGAACTGAGTCTGTTTTAAGCCGGGCGCTTTACTTTATTCCTTTGCGTTCTCTGCGCCCTTTGCGGGAACCTTTTTTTATTTCCGAAAATGTCTATTATACGAGCCGGGGGTTGCCCCTGTCGAAGATAAATCCATTATGAAGCATAAATTCAAAGCAGTTATATTTGACTGCGACGGTGTTATGTTTGACACCCTGAAGGTGAACAGGGCTTTCTACAACCGGATACTGGCGCATTTTGACAAAGCTCCCATGACGCCCGAACAACTGGCTTTTTCTCACATGCACACTGTATATGAGTCCCTTGCCAATCTCTTTGATGATGAAAAAATGCTTGAAGCTGCACATGCTTATCGCAAGACTATGGACTACAATGATCTGATTAAAGAGATGATCATCGAGCCGCATCTCAAGCCTTTGCTCAAGAAATTGAGACCCGAATACAAAACCGCGATTGCCACCAATCGGACAGATACCATGGGGCGGGTTCTGTCCGAATTTGATCTTGCAAAAGATTTTGATATGGTAGTCAGTGCGCTGGATGTGGCAAATCCCAAACCCGCGCCGGACCCGCTCATCAAAATTTTGGAATATTTTAAAATCGCACCTGATGAAGCCCTTTATGTGGGAGATTCGGAGGTGGACGAGAAAGCGGCAAAAGCGGCAAATGTCGCGCTGGCTGCATACAGAAATCCCATGCTTGAAGCTGCATTCCACATCGTGGGACTCAACGAAATCGAAGAAATTTTAAAGGGGGTTCGGGGTTCGGGGTGAGAGGTCAGAGGAGCGGTTGCCGAATCATAACTCTGACCCCGAACCCCTGGCCTTAAAAATCAAATGAATTTATCAGATTACTACACACGTTTCAGTGTTGATGAGAAAATTATCGCTGAAGTGATGTCGGAAGCTCTTTCTTACGGCGGCGATGATTGCGATCTGTTTTTTCAGCACAGCATTTCAAGTCATATCGGTCTGGAAGACAAAGCCGTGAACAGCGCCCACAGCCACATTGATTTCGGCGTGGGCATTCGCGTGCTGAAAGGCTCACAGACCGGCTATTCTTTTACCGATGAAATGACGCTGAAAGCCATGAAAGCCGCGGCAAAAACCGCCGCAAATATCGCTGATTCCGGCAAAAATACCGCGCCGGTTCAACTGAAATTACACAAGATTCCGAATTATTATCCCATTGAAAAATCATGGGAAGATGTTTCGACCGACCAGAAAGTTCCGCTTTTGCAGGAGATTAACGACAAAGTGTTTGCCGAAGATAATCGCATCATCAAATGCAATATCTCCTTTGCAGACGGAACCGCTTATATTCTGATTGCCACTTACGACGGAAGAATTGTGTATGATTATAAGCCCATGATGGATATTACCGTCAGTTGCACAGCAGAAGAAAAAGGCAGGCGCGAGCAGAACTATTTCAAACTCTCGGGCCGAAACGGCTTTGAATTTCTCACGCCGGAAAATCGGGAACGCCTGATAAAAGAGCCGGTTCGCCAAACAATTGCCCTTTTCGATGCGGTGAAGCCGGATGCCGGAGAAATGCCGGTGGTTCTTGCCGCGGGCCGTGCGGGCATTCTTCTGCATGAAGCCATCGGCCACGGCATGGAAGCGGATTTCAACCGTAAAAACCTTTCGATATTCTGTGATAAAATGAATCAGCCGGTGGCAGAGAAGTTCGTAACCATCGTGGATGACGGCACAAATCCCAATGCACGGGGTTCTATCAATGTGGATGACGAGGGAAACGACACAGAAAAGACGTATCTTGTGGAAAACGGCGTTCTGAGGAGTTATCTGCATGACCGCATCAGCGCCAGACATTATAAGGTCAATCCCACCGGCAGCGGCAGGCGGCAGTCCTTCCGTTTTGCGCCCCAGCCCCGCATGAGAAATACTTATATGCTGCCGGGACCGCATAAAAAAGAGGAAATCATCGGCAGCGTCAAAAAGGGGCTTTACGCGGAATCTTTTACCAACGGAGAGGTTTTTATCGGCGCGGGGGATTTTACTTTTTATGTGAAATCCGGTTATCTCATCGAAGACGGAAAACTGACAAAACCCGTGAAAGATGTCAATATTATCGGCAACGGTCCCGAAGTGTTACGCAACATTGTCATGGTGGGAGATGATCTGCGGCTCGGCGAAGGCGGCGGCACCTGCGGTAAAAACGGTCAGTGGGTGCCGGTATCGCTGGGGCTGCCCACGGTAAAAGTCTCCAAAATCACGGTCGGCGGGGTTGGGAAGTGAGAGAAGTGAGAAGTGAGAAATGAGCGGATCGGAAATCCCCCCTTGAGGGCAGGGCTGTTAAGTTCTCCCTCTCCCTTGAGGGAGAGGGCCGGGGTGAGGGCGGAAGCGGCGGAAACCGCAGCGCCCGGATTCCCCGCACCGCCCCTCACCCTCCCCTCTCCCCGGAGGGGAGAGGGTTTCCCGGATTTTCCCAGTCGGGAGAACTTAACAGCCCTGCCCCCTTGAGGGGGGCGCAGGGGGGTGTCTGTGCGGAAACATCCTTTTAGGAATAAATCATGAGACAGAAACTGAAACAAAAGACCGGCACGATTTCTTTGATCATGATTGCCGCTTCGATAATGATCGCAAGCGGATTCAGCATCTATGACTATGTTCGTGAGAGAAACAGACTGAAACAGGATTTCGATGAGATTATCAATCCGATTCCCCCGCGTTTGGCAGGCAGTCTGCAAAAACCCCTCTGGTTTATTAATGAGGATCAGATATGGCAGTTGATTGAATCCGAAATGATAAACAAAAAGATATATGCCGTTGTTGTCAAAGAAGCGGATAATAAAAAAGTCATTCTTATCGGGGAACGGGATAAAGATTGGAAGATCGTTAAAGGCAGCGGAAATATTGCCGGTGATCTGATCCTTAAAAGCGAGCAAATTGTTTATGAAGAAAAAACAGTCGGTTTTATTGATATTTATTTCACCGCCCGTTTTATAGATGACTCGCTGAAAGCTTTGATTCTTTTCATTGCCGTCAAAGTTGTGGCGATGAGCTTATGTCTCGTATTCATACTTCTGTGCATTGTAAATTTCTTTCTTGTAAATCCCATATCTCAGGTGATTGAAGGATTGGCTGCGGTGAGAAGCGAAGTGGAATCTGCTTCGGATGAGGTTTCGGCTGCCGGTATGGAACTGACAGAGCGGTCATCAAAGCAGGCTTCAGCCATTGAGGAGACTTCTGCATCTTTAGAGGAGATGGATTCCATGACAGCACAGAATGCCCAGAATGTTATACATGCAAACAGCCTGATGATTGAAACATCTCAGATTGTCAAAGACGCGGCTGCGTCTATAGATAAGCTGACAAATTCGATAGGCAGACTTTCAAAAACAAGTGAAGAAACACGAAAAATCATTAAAACAATAGAAGAAATCGCCTTTCAGACCAATCTGCTGGCTTTAAACGCCGCGGTGGAAGCTGCGCGTGCAGGCGAAGCAGGCGCAGGTTTTGCTGTGGTGGCGGAAGAGATAAGAAATCTTGCCATGCGCTCGAGCGAAGCCGCCCGAAATACTGCCGCGATGATAGAAGCCTCCATTCAGGAAACCAAAAAGGAAATTGATCTGGTCTATAAGACAAACGATGCGTTTACAAATTTATCCGAAGGTTCGAGAAAAGTGGGGGAACTGCTCGGCGAAGTGGCAACCTCTTCTCAGGAACAGGCTGACGGCATCGGACAGGTTGCCAAAGCCATGTCTGAAATTGACAGGGTGACGCAGGAAAATACCGCCAGCGTGGGCAGAACGACTTCTGTTATTGATGAAATGAGGAATCAGACAGACCGGATGAAGGAATTTATCAGCGAATTGGTCGCGCTGGTCGGCAGCAGAAAATAGTGAAAAATCCGGTATGTCAGATTTTCTTTGCGGACTCTGCGCCTTTGCGGGAACCTTTGTTATTTCCGATAAAGTCTAATAAGGGAGAAAAAGTGGACGAGAAAAACAGGCTGGCACTTGCGGAATGGGTGATGGAAAGTACATTGAAATGCGGGGCGGATCAGTCCGCAGTGTCCATATCTGCGCACCAAAATATCAGCATAGAATTTCGTGAAAAAAAAATCGAGCAACTGACAGAATCTCTGCAAAGTTCCCTGTCTTTGGAAATATATGCAAATCAGCGATATTCGAGTCATTCAACCAATGATCTGAGGAAAGAATTTCTATCGGGATTCATTGAAAATGCAGTAAAAATGACAAGTTATCTGGCTAAAGATGAATACCGCTCCCTGCCGGATCCGAAATATTATCCGAAAAATCCGCCGGCTGTCAGCGGCGGCACCGGAGACTTTTACAGCGATTTCAAACTTTGCGACAATGACTATGACCGCATTCCCGCTTCCCTGAAAATACAGACTGCCGCAGAAATCGAAGAAGCAGCACGCTCCGAAGAAAGCGAGCGAATCATTTCTGTTACTTCATGGTATTCGGATTCATATTCCGAGAGCCTCAGAATTCACAGCAACGGTTTTACGGAAAAAGCCCGTGGCACCGGCTTTTCTGCGGGCGCGGAAGTCACGGTGAGAGATGAACATAGCGGCGGACGCCCCGAAGAGTCATTCGGTGCCAGCAGCAGATTCCGCAGCGATCTTCCTGATGCCCAGACCTTGGGCAGAAAAGCACGGGAGCGGGCTTTGCGTAAAATCGGGCAGAAAAAAATTGTCTCAGGCAAGTATGATATGATCGTGGAAAACCGTGTCGGAGCCAGAATGATTTCCACTTTGCTGGGTCCCATGGGCGGCGGGGCTTTGCAGCAGAAAAGTTCTTTCCTTGAAGGAATGGCAGGGAAAAAAATCGCTTCCGAAAAACTCACTGTCATTGATGAGCCTTTGATCGAAAAGGGTTTCGGAACACGCTTTTTTGACGGCGAAGGTCTGAAATCCGAGAAAAGAGTGATGATTGACAAAGGCGTTCTGAAGTATTACTACATTGATACCTACTACGGAAAAAAACTCGGCATGGAACCGACATCCGGCTCCGCGTCGAATATCATTTTTGACTGCGGTTCAAACTCGCTTGAGGCAATGATCGGAAATCTGAAAAAAGGCATTTGGGTGACAGGTTTTATCGGCGGAAATTCCAATTCCACGACCGGCGATTTTTCCTTCGGCATTGTGGGGCTGCTCATTGAAAACGGCGAGGTCGTCAGACCTGTCAATGAGATGAATGTATCGGGAAATGCAAAGGAATTTTGGAACTGCCTTGCGGAAACGGGAAATGATCCCTATCCTTATTCCGGGCTGCGGATGCCGAGTATGATGTTTGAAGGCGTCAACTTCAGCGGGATATAAATTTTATAATATTCTGATAAAATATGTCATTCTGAGCGAAGCGGAGAATGACATAAAAGCAGAACGGCCCGGGCTGAAAACAGATAAACCCGTTTTACTGAAATTGTCTTCGTCTTTGCATCGCTCAGAATGACAGGGAGACGATTCATCTGCCTTTCTGCATCCCTGCCGGAAATTCAAAAGTAGAAATTTTCCCCCCTTAAATACTGTCTTCACCCCATTGATTTATTCATTATTTTATGAGAGATGTAACAGACGGTAAACTAATCGGGCAAATCAGACCGACGGGCTTTCGGAAATCCTGCCGGTTTTCATGCTGTGAGAATCAAGTCTGAGAAATATTCTTTAGCAATCTGGCTGAAATATAATACCAATTCGCTTTTAAAATTACAGGTCTGACGCTCCCTGGGCCGGTAGGGCGGACAAAGCGGAGCGTGTCCGCCGTTTCATAGCTGCTTTTTTTAAACCGCAGAGTTCCGCAAAGTAAATCGCAAAGTTCCGCAAAGATATATTTTAAAACTCTGCGTAACTTTGCGGGAACTTTGCGTAACTTTGCGGTCGGCCCGCAGGGCGGACAAAGCGCGGCGTGTCCGCCGTTTCATAACTGTTTGAAAGCGAATTGGTATAAAATATTTTCGTTTTTTTATCCATAAGCAGGGTCTGCATGTCAGGAGATATCCGCAGTGGCTTTTATTAATCATAAAACCAAAGAAATACAGGCAAAAATCGTCTATTACGGGCCGGGCATGGGAGGAAAAACGACCAATCTGGAATATATCCATCGGAATTTCCGGCATCGGATTGATTCGGAAATGGTCAACATCCGAACACACGGGGATCGGACGATTTTTTTTGATTTTCTGCCCCTGGAAGTCGGAAAGGTGAAAGGATTTAACATCAGAGTACAGCTTTATACCGTACCCGGGCAGGTGATGTATGATGCCACCCGCCGCTTAGTGCTGAAAGGCGCGGACGGTGTGGTCTTTGTTGCGGATTCCATGGAAAGCCGGAGAGAGAAAAATCTCATTTCTCTTAAAAATCTTCAGGAAAATCTGACATCTTACAAAAAAAGTATTTTTAAGGTGCCGCTGGTGTTGCAGTATAATAAAAGAGACTTGAAAGACGTACCGATTCTGCCTGTCCAAATAATGGAAAAAGAACTCAACAGCAGGCTCAAAGTTCCGTCATTTGAAGCCAGCGCGCTGGCAGGCTTGAATGTGGTGGCAACACTTAAAGCGATCATATCCAAAACCGTTTCTTCTCTGGGAGACGCGCTAAAATCCTAAAGATTCAGACTTTTCAGAAAGTTATCATCCCAGACGACTTCAATCATCGCCGACCGCTTTCATCAGGTCTGCCGCACTTCCGCTGGCAAGTATTGCCGGATTTCCAGTTTTCTTCCGCTTCCTGCGCTCTCAGCATAAGCTGGTTACGCTTCATATCCCGGACTCTTTTGCTGAGAATTTCCGCAATAACATACTGATCTTCCGGCGGAAGAACAGAAATATTCTGAAGAATATCGCTGACAGTCATTATCTTCATAAGCGTTTCCTTTCATACAAACCGGTTTTAAAAAATGTGAATCTGAAACTTCAATCAGAAATTGCGTGTAAGTCTGCAAGGATTTCGTGTAAGCAGGGATTTCCGGATCGCATCCGTAATCCCTGCTTAAACACAATCCTTGCAGATGCACCGCCCATTGTCCGAACCCTGATTAAAGGATTAAAGGATTTGCATGATTTCTGCCAAGCCTGCTCAGATTTGACACCGATCTTCAGACGCTGTAAGGAAGTTGCAGGCGCAGGAACAGGCTTAACACAAATCCTGCAAATCCTGATCCGCTTTTGACACATTTTTTGTAAACATATTCAGGATCCAGATCCGCCCCGCAATCCCATTGAATCGTGTCGAATGAAACACGCACCCGCCTGAAAGTTTCATCATCTTTAAGTCGCCGGAATATCCCGAAATCAAGCATCGGTTTTATATCAAGCCTGCCTTTCTCACCGTTCTCAAAAGAGACGGAAAGAATATAATCATCACAGGCAGCCACTTCTTTTATTGAAGGATACATGATTTTACTCCTTATCTGAGAGGCGGAATTCTGAACGGTTCTTCTCCGTTCATTATAAGCTGCCAGTCAGCCAGCAATGCTTCCTGATGCAGTTCAGCCCATGCCAGTACAAGTTTTGTCTGTCTGCGGGGAAGTTCGCCTTCGATTATCTCGCATGTTCGGATATCAACAGATGCCATGTACTCATTGTAGTAAACGTGAACAAGCCTGCTGCCGTCCGTATATCTACAAGGATTGTGTATAAGCAAGGATTTCCGGATCGCACCCGTAATCCCTGCTTATACACAATCCTTGTAGATACGATACGCCGCCCAATGTCTGAATCAGGATTTTCAGGATTTAAGGATTCACAGGATTTCTGTTGCAGGGGCACGCCGGCGGCGTGCCCCTGCGTCGAAGATTCAAGGCTGAACACAAATCCTGCTAATCCTTAAATCCTGTAAATCCTGATTCAGACAGCCAAGGCGCACTGTATTTCATTTCATTGAATATGCCTTATCGTGGGGTCCGACTGTCAGAAAAATGACTGTTTTATCCGGCAAACCTTCACAGAGGCAGTATTCTCACTCCGGAATGTTCCGGCACTCCTCGCAGATCACAAATACGATACGGAAATTCCGGTCAACCCTCGCACTGCGGCATCCGAGCAGATTCAGTTTTCCGCCTGCATCGGCAAGCAGTTCCGTATTCATGTATGGATCGGCAAGTATGCGGTCGAGCCTCCGTCTGATGTTCCGGCGCAGAGACATATATCGCTCCAAATTGCGGACAAACTGCTTTTCATACATTGCCGAGTAATTACTCACCCCAAACCTCTTTGTGCGAAAAGAGTACCGTCTCTTTCCGCAGATTACGTTCACGGATTTCCGCCATATCCTCATAAAGAGGCATATCCGGCTCAAGATAAAAAATGTCCGGTTCTTTTTTCACCGCTCTTGCCAGTTCCTCTCTTACGATACGCCGGATGAGCGGCTCCATAGCATTGACTAATTCTTCAACGCTGACTGCTGTATGATGTTGAGTCATCGGTGATCTCCTATTGTTTCCCTGCCCATTGTCCGAATCAGGATTTTCAGGATTAAAGGATTCGCATGATTTCTGTCAAGCCTGCTCAAATTTGACGCCGATCTTCAGACGCTGTAAGGAAGTTGCAGGCGC
>JAIFKL010000304.1 GCA_020049595.1 Desulfobacteraceae bacterium | reverse complement strand
TCTTGCCTGAAATAATTTTAAAAAAGCCGTCTGAAATGTTTCAGACGGTAAAACCAATAAGATCAATTTTCAAAAGAGGAGGATTAATCATTTTTCAGAGAAAAAGCAGCCTGTTTCAGAATGTGTCATTCTGACTTGTGCTGGCTCTGCTGATCTTTTTCAGTATTCCCTCTGCGCTGTCTGCGGAGGAAAAAGCCGACGTGCTTGACGAACTCTCGCTGTTTGATTTGCGGAATCTGAAGATTGAGTTGGCTTCCAAAAAAGAAGAATCGCTCTTTGACGCTCCGCTTTCTTCAAGCGTTATTACACGTCGGGAAATTATCAATTCAGGAGCAACCTCGATTATGGAAGCGTTAAGACTTGCACCTGGAATGATTGTAAGGGAACAGACTCCGGGAAACTTCGATATTCATATACGAGGTTTTGATCAGGTTCCGCCTAATTCACTTTTTCCATATTTTGTAAATACCCTTTCCCTCGTAATGATTGATAACCGTCCGGTTTACAATTATTTTAACGGCGGGACATTTTGGGAAACATTTCCAATCGAACTCATTGATGTGGAGAAAATCAATCGAACTCATTGATGTGGAGAAAATCGAAATCGTCAGAGGTCCGAGCGCTGCTCTTTATGGACCAAACGCCGTAACCGGTGTAATCAATATAATAACCCGAAGACTCAAAAAAGAAGGACCGAATATTGCATTAGATGTTCAAGCCGGAGAACAGTCAACTTTTATCGGAAACGGTGCAGCCGGGTACAATTATAAAGATAAATTCAGCATGATTTTATCAGCCAATCATCAGAAAAGAGACAGATTTGAAGAAAATTATTATGATTTGTACAATGACCGTTATGTTTCAAAACCGGTTGAAATTTGGACTTATGCTCCGCGTCCTTTAAGCGATCCTGATATCAGATATCCGGAGACCGAACTCGCAATGGACAAATTCGGAGTCAATACTTTTCTCCGATTTAGGCCATCTGAAGAATTGGCATTTGACTTAAGCGCAGGTCATCAGGAATCAAGAGATCAGAAAGTAAATAATGATCAACAGGCTTCTCCCATTACAACCAATGATTCCAACACGAATTATATTGATTTGAAGGTAAAGAGCTTTGATTTTTCCGGACAGATTTCTTATCTTACCGGGTCTCAGGAACCTTTGGGAATCAAACTTTTCCCTTGGGATTTCAGTACGCTTGATGTTCTACTGGAATATGAGCAAAAATGGAACAAGCTGGAAATAAGACCGGGCATCAGTTACCGAAGAGCTTTGTATGATGCTGATTTTATTGCAGGCGAACAGGAATTGACAACTATAGCAGCATTTCTTCGCGCTGATTACCAACTGACAAATGCTTGGAGATTCATTGCTGCAATCAGAGGAGATAAATACAATAATCCGGATAAAATCTATCCTTCATGGCAGGCAGGCTCAACATGGGATATAAATGATTCAAACATGATAAGAGCCGTATATTCCCGGTCGAATCGCGCGCCGGTTATGTTAGACAATTATATTGACTTCCCCGTGCATGTTGAAAGACCCGGCACAGTAATAGATATGCATTACAGTGGAAATAAAGACTTGGACCTGACTACGATGGATATGCTGGAACTTGGATACCGGACAAGATTGCATAAGAATTTACTTTTTGACTGTGAGGCGTTTTACTCAAGGATAAAAAATTATTCTCATAATGTAACTCTGGAAAATTCATTAACTTCGAAAGGCGGCACTGTCTATTCAGTATATAGAAGCGCCTATGAAAACCTTGATGTAAGCGCTGAACAATACGGATTTACCGCCGGTGTCAGTTATGCTTTGAAAAATGATTTCCAAGCTCGATTATTCGGAACTATTCAATATACTGAGATATTTGATCACAGCCCGGGATTAAGCATGGAAATATTCGGTTCTAACACGACTGTTGATAAATCGAAGCATGATGCAACACCTTTGTTCTACGGTGGTATTGATTTTAATTATAAGCCGTTAGAAAAATTGAATATCAATACCAATGCCTATTATTACACGGATAATAAATCACGGTATTCTGAATTCAAAGATCCTGATAAAAATATTGTTGAGCGTACATTTGACATAGATTCAAAATTGATTTTGAATTGCAAGGTTTCCTACGTTATCTGGAAAAACGCTTCGGTATATCTGAACATCAGAAATATTTTGAATGATACATCACAGGAATTCGCATGGGCAGACGATATCGGAAGGACTATTTTATGCGGGCTGAGATTTGAATATTGACCTGTTCCTAATAAACTGTTTTTCATAGGATTGCCGAGATGACCAAAAAATTTCACGGCAATCCTTATAAAAATAAAGGAAATTAAAGATATGAGACGGTTTCACTCATACGGACCTGTGGATGAGAGAAAACATTTCACGGTTCCCAGAAAAGAACTCATTCGGGACTGTAGCGAAAATCTTGTCGGCGATCCCGAAGAAGGCGGGCATTATTTCACGATCTGGGCGCCGAGACAGACCGGCAAAACATGGCTGATGCGGCAGGTGAAAAAGGAGATTGAGAATAAATACGGCGACCGCTTCGTTATCGGAACTATGTCCATGCAGGGAGTGATACTGGAAGATGCGGATTCCGGGAATGAGCTGCTGTCATGGATTCCTGACCTGATGAGAAATTCGCTGAATGTCAGCCCCGATGTTCCGAAAGACTGGAGGGCATGGGCAAACTATTTCGGCAGAAAAGAGGGTCTTTTCGATAAACCCGTCATTCTGTTCATTGACGAATTCGACAGCCTTCCTCCGAAGATGATTGAACGCATGGTAACGCTTTTCCGGGATATGTATCTGAATCGTGAGAGTTGTCTTCTTCACGGACTTGCGCTGATCGGCGTGAGAGCGGTACTGGGTCTCGGAAGTCAGCGCGGCTCCCCGTTCAATATCCAGCGTTCGCTTCATGTTCCGAATTTCACGGAAGAGGAAGTCCGGGATCTGTTCGATCAGTATCATCGTGAAAGCGGACAGATCATCACCCCCGAAGCGGTGAGCCGGGTTTATGAATCCATGCGCGGACAGCCGGGGCTTGTGTGCTGGTTCGGGGAATTATTGACGGAAAAATACAATCCCGGAACAGACAAGCCGATTGACATGGCAGCGTGGAATCGCGTTTATCACAGGGCGCTGAATATCGAGTGGAACAATACGGTTCTGAATCTGGTGAAAAAAGCCGGAGGCGAATATCGGAATCATGTTCTGGAAATTTTCGGAAAATCCGATATCCGGTTCACGTTAGATGCTGATTGGTGCAATTATCTGTATTTAAACGGAATCATTGATACAAAAACAGAAACGGACGAATACGGCAAAGAAACATCGGTATGCCTTTTTTCATCCCCCTTTGTTCAGCAGAGACTATACAATGCCCTGACAACGGATATTGTCGGCGACCGTCTGCCGATTCTTGCCCTCGAACCGCTGGATCGGCTGTCGGATGTATTTGATGATTCGGCAAGCTCATCAGCCGAGCTGAATCTTCCCGCGCTTCTGGAACGCTACAAAGCCTATCTGAAAAGACTGAAGGCAAAAGGCTTGAATCCGTGGAAAGATCAGCCGAGACGCGCCGATCTGCATCTGACGGAATATGTGGGGCATTTTCATCTGTATTTCTGGTTACAGAATGCGGTCGGCAGACGATGCGTCATAAGTCCCGAATTTCCGACAGGAAACGGCATGGTTGATCTGCATCTGAAATGCGGTGAGAAGCGCGGCATCATAGAGGTGAAAAGTTTCACGGATATTTCCGAACTCGAATACTCCCGCGAACAGGCTTGCCGATACGCGAAAAAACTCGGCTTCGGTTCGGTAACGATTGCCGTATTTGTTCCGGTGGACGATGAGGATATTCTGAATCAGCTTTCGGGAAAAACAGTAAGCGACGGCGTTACAGTCATTGTTTCCGCAATCGGATGGGTATGAAGGCTGGGAACGACGGAGGAAACGAAAAAATGATGCATCGAATAGGAGCGAAACACGGAGGTTAATCACAATGAGCAGGTTTAGCAAGTCTTTGCAGATTGCTGCTGTTCTGATTGCAGCGGCTGCGGTGCCGTGCATATCAGATGTAAGTCGGGCCGGTGCGGAAACGCTGTATATTTTCTATCCCTCGACAATACGGCCGGTACTGATGCAGCAGAAGATGACCGAATCATGTCCCGGAATCAGAATCAAGGTATTCGGACGTTTTACAGATTTCGAGACAGAGGTATTGGCGGACAAGCCCGATGCAATACTTACAAAATATCCGGTTATACAGCAGATCGGAGGCTATTCGGTTGCCCTGAAAGGCAGCCGCAAAGGAGAAACCGAGGAAGCTGTCATCCTTGTTTCAGCAGATGAAAAAATTGATCTGAACACCATCTCCTCGATTTCAATAGGAATGTTCGACATTCTCGGCAGAGACGGAATGAAAAAAACAGCAGCCGGTTATTTCAGCGTTGAACCCAAACTCAGACTTGTCTCCAAAATAGAGGATATGCTGCAAATATTAACATTGAACATGGTAAAGGCTATCCTGATACCTGAAAACCATTTCAGTTATTTCAAAGAATTATCCGATATGAATTTTGCGGTTACGCCGTTGCCGGATGTCAGGACAGGCATTATTGCTTTGGCATTAAAAGAAGGCGGAAGCGCAGTTTTGTCGGTCAAAGCATTGACAGAGATGGACAGCAAAAGCATGACCATGCTGGAGGTGGACAAATGGGAAAAATAAAACAATATGGCAGAACAATACTGGTTCTGATTCTGATGATTTGCTGCATGGCTGATTATGTGTATGCGAAAGATTCTCTGCTGATTATCCGTTTGGAAGATATTGCATTGAAACAGGCAGTTGACGGGATACGCTCTCAGATCAGACAAGATTTTCTGATCGTTGAAATGATTGTCAATGCAGATACCGCAGAAAATGAAATCTCACGGAAAATGAAAGACATATCCCCGAAACTTGTTGTTCTTATGGATAATGCCGCAATTTCCTTATATAAAAAATTCCGGAAAGGACTTCCTGATTCATCGGAAGCTGTTCCTTCGGTTTCCATGATGGCCTCGTTTATGGACATAATGATCAGAGACATTAAAAACGCAGCAGGTATTTTTTATGAAGTTCCTGTGGTAACAAGCATTGTAAATCTCCGCTCTGTGATGCCTTCCGTACCCTTGAAAAAAATCGGCGTGGTGCATCGTGAATTTATGGAACAGTCTGTAAAGACAAACAGGGAATATTGCAAAAAGGAGAATATCGAATTAGTATCACAGATCATTCCGGGGGACGATGTCAAATCATATCTGGAAAAGGCACTGAACCGGTTGAGAGACCAGAATATTGATGCCTTATGGATTCCGAATGACAATAAGATTGTCAATGCAAGCCTGCTTCAATCAGTATGGTTTCCTTTTGCCGGTCAGTTCGGAAAACCGATAATTGTCGGTGTTGAAGTTTTGGTGCAACCGAAGTTCAAATTCGGCACCTTTGCTGTTATTCCTGATCCTTTCGAGCTTGGGGTACAGGCTGCTGAAATCATTTTTGACATCAGGGATAACGGTTGGAAAGCGGAAGGCAGAGGAATCGAGCCGCCCCGCTCTGTGTTTAAAATTATCAACATGGAGCAGGCGCAGCGGCTTTTCAGGATTGATAAGGAAAAGCTGAGTAATATTGATAAGATTCTGCAATAAAACAGATCGGATTTAAACGTCAACAATTGTTGTTGACAAGTAAAATGTTGTTTGTGATAAGATTCTGCAATAAAACAGATCGGATTTAAACGGCTGATTTGGGAAGGAGGAGACAGAGTGGAAAACAGACTACTGCATGGCTAAGTTGAATTTTAAGCGGTAAAAAATCAATGTAAAGAGGAGGACATCATGAAGTTCAAAGTAATTCCGTGTGTTTCGGCAATGGCAGTTGCGCTGATGATAATGATTCCGGGCGTGTTTGCTCAGGATATGGCGCAGAAGGAAACCGCCCCTGCGGCGGAAACAAAAACCATGACTTCGGAAGAGATGGACAAGGCAACCGAGGGGCTCTCTCTGGTTGACATGCTGAACATTAAAATCAGCACCGCGTCAAAGTTTCCGCAGAAAATCAAAGATATTCCCGCAAGCGTTGTGGTCGTGACCCGAGAGGACATCAGACGTTACGGGTATCAGTCCGTGCAGGAAATCATGGAGAACATCCCTGGCATATACAGCATGGGAAAAAACGAAGACAGTGTCCCCATGTACGGAGTGCGCGGGTTTGTTTCCCCGGGACCTTTCGCAACCATGTCGGTCATGATTAACGGCGTGATTCAGAAAGATTTTTACGAATCACCATCATTGTTGATGGATGTGCCGGTCGGGGCGATTGACCAGGTCGAGGTGGTACGGGGTCCCATGAGCGTGATCTACGGGTCCGGCGCATTTTTCGGAGCAATCAACATCATTACGGATGACCGGTATAACGACAGTCCGGTGAAGATGGTCTCGGCGTCGGCAGGAAATCTCAACACGTACAAAGGCTTTGCCCGATTCGGCGGAGTGGAGGGCGACCTGTCCTATACCCTGAATGCCGGTTTCGCACGGGATGACGGTCCTCAGGTTTCATACAGCGACATGTCAACCGGGAACCAGTATGCCGGTGCCAATTATCCGCTGTTTTCAAATATAGACACTGTGATCACCGAATCGGGAAACCGTCTGCGCTATGAGAACAAAGAGGCAAGTCTGTTTGCAGCATACAAGGGGCTGACCGCCGATATTCGGATGCTGAAGCGGGAAAATCAGACGATGTGGAATATTATCGGCGACGAACCGCTCAAACCCCGGACTGTCAGTTCATCAACGGTTCAACTGGGATATGACACTGATATTACCCCCTGGCTGTCGCTTTCCGCCAAGGCGATGTATCAGAACTATTCGCAAACGCTCAGGAATGAATTGTTCTATAAATATTATATCAGTTCTCAACAGGCAGATTTTGAAACATGGCATGCGGAAGTCAACGCGATACTGAAGCCCCGCAAGGATATGGACATCATTGTCGGTATCAACCGGTCAACTATCGAGGATCTTCAAAATTCCCTTGACTTTCCATTTCTTCCGTCCACATCAAATGCAAATTTTTTTGTTGAACCGGTTAAGAGTTGGGGAATTTTCACCCAGGCTGACTGGAAGCCTCTGGATCGTCTGCGGGTGATCGGCGGCGTGCGCTTCGAGCGGACTGAGGATTACGGACTGACCTGGTCATGGTCATCGGATAAAGCGGTTGAACCGCCGACAGTCGTTCAGGGCAAATTTTCGCAGGAGAATGAATGGGAGATCCTTCCGCGTCTGGCGCTGCTGTATGACATCAGTTCCAATCATATTCTCAAGCTCATGTATGGCACAGCGACCAAACGTCCTTCCCCGCGGATGGTTGCGTTTGGAATCTTAGAGAATAGCGAAATCCTGTCCGAAAAAATGAGTACCTACGAACTGAACTATATCGGCAGTCTGACGCGGAACCTGACCGCCAATGTGTCGGTATTCAGAAACGAAGCGGATCATCTGGTCTGTAATTCTGCGGTATACGAAACCTATCACTGGAGCTCGGTCTCGGCAAATACCGGTGAGATAATCACGCACGGCATAGAGATGTCGTTTCAGGCAAAGCCGACGGCGCAACTGCTGTTGGACGCCGGGGTTGTGATTCAGAAAACCGAAGACAAACGCTCAGGGTGGGAGGATATCGAGCCGTGGGGTTCGCCCGGGCTGCTGGGGTATTTCCGGGCGTCCTACAAATTTCCGAAAAACATTACGCTCGGCGCTACCGTCCGGTATGTGGATCAAATGGAGGCGGAGTGGAGTTCTGCGTCTATGGAAAACGGTGTTCCGAAGGCATCAACGGATGACCCGCTTAATGGCAGAATGGGCTATCCTGCGGATGCTTACTGGTTAGTCAGCCTGAATCTCCGTGCGGACAAACTGTTCAACACGGGTTTCTTTGCCACAGCCAATATATCCAATTTGTTCGATAACCTCATCATGTATCCGGTCAACTCTTCATCCTATGTTAGTAGCTTTATCGACAAAGGCACGCCGGAGTATGGGAGGAGATGGCTGTTGACAGTGGGGTATGAGTGGTAGAAAAATCGTCTGAACTGTGATTCAGATGATTTATACGATTGATATAATGATACATCACGGTAATCAAATCATAAACATTCCCAAGCCGGGGCTTTGTAACGAGAGCTGATTTGAACCAACTGAAGGAAATAAACATGAAAAAATTCGTATCTGTCAGAACCAAACTGACTGTCAACAACATGGCAACTATTTCAGCGATTTTTATTATTGTGCTGTCATCGGTTACTGTAATCAACATCCGCAGTCTGAATCACAATATTCTCAGGTCAGAGAAAAACATCCGCAATTCCCTGACAGTCAAAGGAAATACCCTGATAAACAACAACAGCATGGCAATGACCGGCATGGCGGCAGATAATGCTGTTACTGCCATCAGGAACCTTATTTCATCGGCCATCAAAGACGATACGGATATCATATACGGAATTTACATGGATGCGGATCATGTCGCATGGGCTTATGCAACTCCGGCAAATCTTTCGGGTGTGCCGCAGAGCAATGCCCCGCTTAAAGATGAACTATCCGAATGGGCAGGTTCTCTGAAGAAGCCGGACAGCAGAAATTATATTCATCAGGGAAAAGAAGTAATCGAATTCGCAGCCCCGGTTTTTTTTGACAGACAGATTCTGGGTTTTATCCGTTACGGTATCAGCACCGAGGCGATGCAGAAGTCAGTTAAGGAAACCCTTTCAGACGGCATCCGCACACGGAATTATACGATTGCCGTACTGTTATGTTTCGGAATCGGTTCGCTGCTGGCAAGTTATTTCTTTATCCGGCGCCTGTCTGCCAAAATTACTCAGCCGATTGATTCTCTTGTAAAATCTGCCAATACCATTGCTTCGGGAAATTATGATATTCCGGTTACGTCGGACAGCAATGACGAACTCGGTCTGCTGGTAAAAGATGTGGATAAAATGAGAATATCCATAAGAGAACTGACTGAAAGTATGAAAGAAAAAGAACGGCTGAAAAGTGAAATGGAACTGGCCAGAAAGATTCAGACCGTTCTGCTGCCGAAAAGTCC
>JAIFKL010000136.1 GCA_020049595.1 Desulfobacteraceae bacterium | reverse complement strand
CTCCTACCCGCCCCCCGTTCTCTACGCCATCGCATTTCTGAGCGGCTTCTACGTCATGACGCTGGAAAATGTGCTGATTCGGATCAGCAATATTTCGCTGGGGAGTTCATCTTATTCCTTCTCACTGATTGTATCTGTTTTTATTTTTTCAATTGCGGCTGGAAGTTATGTCGTGGGAAGATTGAGGCATATTTCCGAATATCTGCTCTTTGCAAACCAGTTGTTCATCACATTGCTCCTGCTGCTGGTTTATCTCTCTTTAGACACATGGCCCTACTGGGCGCATGTCATCAGAATTGCGTTTCAGTTCAACATCGTCAGCATGATTGCTTATTATATTTTTGTATTTTTTGTTCTTTCCTGCGTTCTGATTCTGCCGGTGGGATTCATGGGCGCAACGGTGCCGATTGCCTTTCACGAAATCAAAAGAGATTTGAAAAATGTCGGAAATCATTCCGGTATTCTCTTTTCGGTCAACACCGTGGGAAACCTCTGCGGAAGCCTGATCGGCGGGATAGTGTTTTACTACTTTTTCAATCATGCAGGCATTTTTTTAAGCGCGGTATTGTTTGCGGCAGTTTCAACCCTGCTGGCAGCATGGCGTCTGCCGAAATCTTATCGGGTACTGTCCGGGATGCTGGCAGTTTCTCTTTTCATATTTTCTATATTCACACCTTGTTATCATGAAAAAAATTTTATGATCGGGACATTTCGGTCGAAAAAAATACTTCCATATTCATTAAAAGGTCCTGAGATTTTTTTTAAAAATTTTTATAAGGACTCGGAATTGAAATTTTATAAAGATGACCCCACAGCTACGGTATCGGTTGTTGAATTTCCCAAAAACTCGGTGTTCGGCGCAAAACCGATGGCGATTCTTGTCAACGGCAAATCGGATTCCTCTACCACCGGAGATATTTATACAATCAAACTTTTAGCCCATCTTCCGGCATTGTTCGCCGAGAAAAGAGAAAATATCATGGTCATCGGGCTGGGAACAGGCGTTACTGCCGGAGAACTGACCCTCTATTCGGATGCGGGAAATATAGATATTGCCGAAATATCTCCCTCGATTATCAAGGCACTTCCGTATTTTCAGAAATTCAACTACCATCTGCATGAAAATCCAAAGGTCAGGATTCATACCGGAGACGCGTTTCGGATTCTCGGCAGGAGCGAAAAAAAATGGGATATTGTCATTTCAGAGCCGAGCAATCCCTGGGTGACCGGTGTTGATCTGCTGTTTACATCTGAATTTTATCAATTAGTCAAAAATCACCTGACTGAAAACGGCATATTTGTCCAATGGGCGCATATTTATTCTGCCAGCCCGGAAATGGTGGGCATGATCGTCAATACCGTTCATCATACGTTCAGATACGCGCATGTCTTTGTGGCAAATCCGGCAGATATATTAATTATGGCTTCAAACAGAGACTTTTCAAAAAAAGATATTCTGAATGCCGAAGAGATACTGCAAAAAAATGAAGCGGTAAAAAAATCTCTTGAGATCATAAATATTAAGTCTGCGGATGCCATGCTCATAAGACAGGTCTGGTCTCCTTCTTTTGTCGCCGACAAATTTGCCGATTTCGGCTTGCAGACCTTGGACAATCCGCGTCTGCATTATATCGCGGGAAAAGACTTCTTTATGGAAAAAAACCTCCCTGACAAATATCTGCTGAATGCCTCATCTGCTCCTTATTTTGAGGATTTCTTATTGGCTCGGAAATATGAAAACTGGTCAGCACTTTCCTTTTCGCAGGAGAAATTTGACGAACTGATGCTTTCTGTGAAAGACAAACGCGATGACAGCTTTCTGTATATGGCACGCCCCCTGAGGATAAAAGCCTGTCTGAGCAATCTGCATGTTGATCTGCTTTCCGAAAAAGACAGAAAATCGCTTGCGGCTGTCCCCTTTATTATTGCTTTGCCGAAGAATGAAAAAGATTGGGGGAAGATAGAACTTGAAGGAAAATCTTTTCGTGAAAAAGCGGAAAAACTTTTGACCTGTACCGAGCAGTTAAGAGACTGGATCATTCCTTATCCGATTGAGGGATTGAAAAATCTGCTTGCAAACGGTATGAAAGAAGGAAAGGATGAATACGAGAAAAACTGGTCTGCGCTTCAGTTGGCATTGCTGCTTTCAAAAGAGAGAGTAATTAAGAAAGATCAGATAATATCTGTTCTGAACCGCACGGTTAAAGGAAAAGACGGTAAAATCATCATAAAAGATAAAGACAGGAAACTGTTGGAAGCAATATTGAGAATTGAGAATTGAGAATTGAGAATTGCCTGTTTATAAAAACAGGTTATAAAAACAGGTTTCTCAATTCTCAATTCTCAATTCTCAATTTTCACTGAAAAAACGCCCATGTCAAAAAAAATTCCTCACATATTGATTGCAGACGATGAACTCAGCATGAGAGAACTTCTTGAATTTATGCTGCAAAGGGAAGGGTACAAAGTTTCATCCGCGGAGAACGGAAACAGAGCCGTCTCTATGATTGAAAAAGAAAATTTCGATCTGGTGCTGTGTGACATCCGGCTCGGAGATATTATCGGTATTGAGGTGTTGAAAGCGGCAAAAAAAAAGAATCCGGAAACGGTTGTTATCATGATCTCCGCTTATGCAACGACCGAAACCGCTGTCGAAGCCATGAATGCCGGCGCGTATGACTATGTTCCCAAACCTTTTGACAATGACGAACTCAGAGAAACCGTTTCAAAAGCGCTGAAGCTGAAAACCGTAGCGCATGAGAAGCAGATTCTTGACGATGAACTCAAAAAACACCTTCATTTCACACGCATTGTGGGAAACGATCCCAAAATGCTGGAAATTTATGAAATGATCAAACAGGTTGCGAAAACAAAGACCAATGTTCTCATTACCGGAGAAAGCGGAACCGGCAAAGAACTGATTGCCCAAGCCATTCATGAACAGAGCGACCGGCAGGATCAGCCTTTTGTGGTAATCAACTGCGGAAACATTCCCGAAACCCTTCTGGAAAGCGAACTTTTCGGTCATAAAAAAGGCTCGTTTACCGGGGCTGTCAGCGATAAAAAAGGGCTTTTTGAGGTCGCCGACAACGGCACGCTTTTTCTCGATGAAATCGGGGAAATCAGCGCTCAGGTACAGGTGAAACTGCTCAGATCCCTTCAGGAAATGGTTTTCAAACCGGTAGGCGACAACACAGATATTGCGGTAAATGTCAGAATTATTTCCGCCACCAATAAAAACCTTGAGGCTGAGGTGATTGCCGGACATTTCCGGGAAGACCTGTTCTACCGTCTCAAGGTGATTGAGATAAAGCTTCCGCCGCTGAGGGAAAGGAAAAGCGATCTGCGTATTCTTGCCCAGCATTTCCTTGAAAAATATGCAAAAGAAATGGGAAAGAAAATGACAAAAGTTTCATCTTATGCCATTAACCTTCTCAAAGAATATGATTTTCCGGGCAATATCCGTGAACTTGAAAATCTGATAGAACGAAGTGTGGCACTCAGCAATACGAATATTCTGCTGCCGGACAACCTGACCCTTGCGGTTCACAAACGGCGGCGGCAAGTGCCTGAATATAATGATGAAAACAATGAAAACTGGGTTGATCTGGATGCGGTGGCAAAAGGCGTTTCTTTAGATGATGTTCTGGAGAGAATTGAAAGGGCTTACATTAACAAGGCGCTTGAACTCACGTCAGGACATAAGAAAAATGCAGCCGAACTTCTCAAGATGAACTTTCGGTCATTTCGCTACCGGCTGACCAAGCTGGGGATTGAGAAATAATTTACAGGATTTACAGGATTTACAGGATTTTTTAGGATAATAAATGTCGCTCACGCTCCTTGCTCGGAGCCGGGAGCGTCAGCGACCGATGAAACCGCCCCCTATTTCCTCCTCAAAACCCCCATTGCCTGCCGGCATAACTGTCTGAACTGAAACATCCTGCATGTTTTTTCAGGTTCGGGGGCGCTGTCTTCATTATTTCCTGCGGTTTCCGCGGGTTCTGCTTCCGGCTGTCCGCATACTTTCAGAAAAGCCGTATCACCTTTTATTTCAAGAAGTTCCTGACATTTTGCCAATGCCTCGGACTGCCCCGGTTCTATCTCCAAAATTCTTCTGTAAATCACTAACATCTCCTCTTTTCTGTCCTTTTTTTTTGCCTGCGAGAGCAGAACCTGAAGCAGACGGGGACGAGCCATCCATGGATTATATCGGTAAAGAGATTCAAGCAGTTGCAACGCTTTTTCCGAATGTTTCTGAATCAGAAAAATTTCAATCAGCAGTTGATTTGCCTTCAGGTGATGGGGATCCAGCCTCATCACCTGTTCAAGCAGAGACGCAGCCATTTCTGTCTCACCGTCCCTGTAAAATTTCCAGGCAGAAGCAAAGAGACGGTCAACGGTCTCGCTCAACACCCGCCGGACTTCATTTTGAAGAACTGAGGGGGGCTTGTTCCGGGCGATCCATCGGTTCAGTATCTCCACCCGCATCCGATAGCCGCTGTCTTCCGGTTGAATCCATCCCCATTCCTGAAGTCCTCTGAGAGCGCCTTCCAAATCTCTTGTCAAAACATGGGCATTGTTTTCCTGAAATCCCTGCTCGAACTCCGCGGGTATGAGGGGCTGCTGCCCTGCTTCAGCCATAAGCGAAACCGCCATTCTTTCCGCCAATCCCAAGCCTTCCCATATCTGCTCCAGCACATCCGCCCCGAGCCTGAGCGCATCGGGAACAGCTTTTTCTATGTCGCTGACACAGACAAGGGGAATCGTTTCCGGGGCATTGTCATACAGTCTTTCCCAGACAATCCGGCAGACATGCTGGATCAGATAGGGATGTCCCCCGGTCAGTTCCAGAATGCGGGAGATCGAGTCATCGGTCCATTTCAGAGAAGTATTCTGTTTTGAGAGATGAATAACGTCCCGTGCTTCTTTCGGCGACAGGAAAGGGACATGAATAAATGTTGCATTCCTGAAAAGCGAAAGACAGGCTTGGGAAAGATTTTCCCGACGCAGGCGGATAGCAAAAAAGAATTTGATGCGCCCTGTATTCAGCGAGATCAGATCGTGCAGATACGGAAAAAAATCGGCAAACGCGGCTTTGTCCGATTCAGCGGCGTTTATCATCGCGTCAAATTCATCAAAAAGAAATACGAGGATGGCTTTTTCATGGAGATGGGAAAGGACATGCGGGATGAATTCTTCCTGAAACATTCTGGGAAAATCTTCGTTTAACACAAAGGGAGGAATATTCAGACAGTGCAGAGTGATGTTGGAAAGACACTGCAATATCTCATCTAAAGAAAGCATCTCCTTACCCTGCAATTCAAAGTAAACGGGCGCATGATGCCGCTTTGTCAGCAGACGCGAAACAACATCCTGCAACACCGAAGTCTTTCCGACCTGCCTTTGTCCGTAAAGAACGATTGTGTTCTCATGGGGACTTTTCAGGACATGCAGCACCGCTTTAAGAATATCTGTGCGTCCCACAAAAACTTTTTCACCGCCCACAGGCTCTTCGGTAATATAAGGATTAACATTAAAAATCATGTCTTGTGTTTTCCATGCCCATGAAAAAAATTGTAATACCGATTCGCTGTCAAAAAATATGCTATCCGTAGAACCGCTTTTTAAGCGGTTTCAGCTTTGAAAGCGAATCGATATTAGTTACGATAAGTCTGACGGTTATACTTCTTCAAAAAATTCTTTTTCTGAACCGCATTTGGGACAAACCCAGTCTGCCGGTAAATCTGCAAAAGGCGTTCCAGTCGCTATGCCGTTTTCGGGATCGCCTTCTGCGGGATCATAGACATATCCGCAAGGGCATTCATACTTCTTCATGGTATCCTCCTTTTAAATATGTTGCATCTGTAGGGTGGGCATATCATCTTATTAAATCATCTTATTAAATCATCTTATACCAATTCGCTTTCAAAAACTGTGTTATCCGTGTCTGTTTTCAGCTTGGGCGATTTTCAAGCGCCCGGCTTAAAACAGATAGCGGTTTGAGTCTGTTTTTAGCCGGGCGCTTTACGATCTGAAAGACCGAGTTTTGAAAGCGAATTGGTATTATTAAATCATCTTATTAAATCATCTTATTAAATCATCTTATTAAGTCATCTTATTAAAAAAGGCCCGCCCTGCTTAGGATATTTTATTTCTGTAGAAATCTCTTATCAGATTTTTTATATAAATAAAAGCATTAATTTTAATAAAATTATTATCGGGGATCAGTGAGTTGTCTGTTGTGAAGGGTACGAGACACGGAGGCTGGTTTCGATTTGCTGAATTTTAATAAAATTTATATGATTAGAATTATTGCACAGTTGATTTTTCTGTATTGAAAAAAAATCCGAACCGCACACGTCGGCACGCTGCCCGCCGGCTCGGAGCCGGGAGCATCAGCCGGCGCATTTCATTGTTTCGGCAGGCTCAGTAACCGCTGCCTGAGCGGAGCCGAAGGAACAGGCTCAATGTTTCGACAGGCTCAGCAACCGTGTTTCGGCAGGCTCAGCAACCGCTGCCTGAGCGGAGCCGAAGGAACAGGCTCAACAACTGCCTGACTCCTGTGTAATCGGAATCTTCTTTATCCCCCGAAATTGGGATTGATAAATTCGATTCTGTCTCCTTCCGACACAGCGGCGCCGGCATATTTCTGGGGATACACAAACTGACCGTTATGCTCCACAATCAGGTCGGTATCCCCTTCTTTAAAATGCGTAATCAGGAAGCTTATGGAAGCCTTTTCAGGCACTTTTTCTTTAAAACCGTTTATGATGACGTCAACATATTTACTCATATCATACCTCTTCTTTCTGTATTGCAGACGTTGCAGTCAGGATTTTTTCTGATATTGATTTCCCTGAAGGTCATATCGGAACACTGGATATAAAGCAGCCGATTTTTCAGGAGTCCGCCCATTCCCAAAATAAGTTTCAAGGCTTCCATGCTTTGCACGGAAGCGGTCAGACCCGCGACGGGACCCAGCACGGCAACGCTGGTTTTTTCCACCGCTTTATGGGGGAACAGACATTCAAAACACGCGGTTTCTCCCGGAATAAATGTTGTCACCATGCCGTTCAGCCCGTTAATGCCTCCGTAAACAAAGGGAATATGCTTTGAAACAGAAGCCCGGTTGAGCAGCCTTCTTGTCTCCGCATTGTCAGTGGCATCAAGGATAAGCTGGGAGTCTCCGACCAATTCCATGATATTTTCCTCCCGCATGTCTTCCTGTACCGCCCGGATATGACAATGCGGATTCAACTGCCGGAGTTTTTCAAGCGCTGATGCTGTTTTGGGCTTTCCGATGTCCTGGCTGTGGTGAAGTATCTGACGGTTGAGATTGTCGGCATTCACGCGATCCCGGTCAGCAATTGAAATATAACCGACGCCGGCTGCTGCCATGTAATATGCCGAAACAGAACCCAGCCCTCCGACGCCGGCAATAAATACCCGTGCATTTCGGATTTTTTTCTGACCTTCTTCGCCGACTTCGGGCAAAATAATCTGCCGGTTGTAGCGAACATATTCTTCTGAAGATAAATTTGTCATGTTTTTGAGCCGGTTTTTCCCTTTTTTAAAAGGAGATGAAATAAGTTTTCTGTCAGTTTCAGTGATTCATTGAGATTATACTCATTTTAAATTGCTGAAATTTTAGCAAAGCAGAAAGATTTTGGCAAGCTGTTTTCAAAGCAGAAAGATAATTTTAAATTATTGCCGGTGTGAGATGCTTCGCTGTCTCTTCGCTTCGCTCAGAATGACACAGCAGACCCTAAGAGTTTTAAAAACCCTTAGGGTCTGGATGACATAATATACCACTACCAAATTTCATTTCCGCACTCCGGAGCGGCTGACAAGTCGCTCACAAAAAATTATTTTTTCAGCTTTTCTTGATCCCATCTAAATGACATGATAAGAAGCGTTTTGTCAAACAATAATCAAACCTGAGCTGATGATTTTTTAATGAAAAAAATCTCGAAAACAATTTTTGTCTGCCAAACCTGCGGCTGTCAGACGCCCAAATGGATGGGAAAATGCCCGGATTGCGGCGAATGGGACACTTTTGCGGAAGAAGTGCAAAGCCCGAGTCCGTCTGATCCCAGATTGGGAGGAAGTGCAAAATTTTCTTCTTCTCTGAGCGCAAAACCCGTTCCCATTGATTCAATTGAAATTGAGGATGAAGAACGAATCACGACGGGTATCGGAGAATTTGACCGGGTGCTGGGCGGCGGATTGGTGGCGGGAACGCTGGTGCTGATCGGCGGGGACCCGGGAATCGGCAAATCCACGCTCATGCTTCAGGCGCTTCACGCTCTTGCAAATAAAGGGCTTAAAGTGCTGTATGTGTCCGGCGAAGAATCTGTCCGGCAAATCCGCCTGAGAAGCAAGCGTCTGGAAACAATATCTTCCGGGATGCTGGTGGTTTCGGAAGTGGACCTTGAACTGATTCTGACAATGACGGCTCAGACAAAGCCGGATGTGCTGGTGATTGATTCCATACAGACCATGTTCAACAGCGATCTTTCTTCAGCGCCCGGCAGCGTGAGTCAGGTTCGGGAATCTGCCATGCGCCTGATGCTCATGGCGAAAAAAAGCAATATTCCGACATTTCTCGTCGGGCATGTGACAAAAGAA
>JAIFKL010000202.1 GCA_020049595.1 Desulfobacteraceae bacterium | reverse complement strand
CTTGACTACCTACGCCGATGCAGAAAAGTTTCACGCCGGATTCTTTTGCTTTTTCAGCAGCTTTGATGGGAACGCCTTCGCCGGTGTTTTCCCCGTCAGTTATGAGAATGACTGCTTTTTCAGTATTGCTCTTTTTGTCAAATCCCTCAACTGAGACATTGATCGCCTCGGTAATGTCCGTGCCGCCGATGGGCAGAAAATCAGGAGACAATACATTGAGAAAAAGGTTAAAGGCCTCATAGTCAAGCGTCAGCGGCAGCAAATCATAAACCTCCCGTTTTGCACGGTCTAACCGTGAAGGCTTGATGTCCGAAGCGAGCATACTTTTCGAGCAGTCCAGCGCAAGAATAATGTCAATGCCTTTGCGCTCGATTTCTACCCAGTTGTATCCGTAGCGGGGACCTGAAAGCGCAAGTGAAAGAAAGAAAAGGACAGAGAGCATCAGCCCGGCTTTTATCTTACGCCGTGCGGAACTGGCAGTCGGCGCAATTGCTTTCAATCCTCGTTCCGAAGCAAAGCGGGAAAGAATCTTTTTCCGCCTTTTCATGCCATAGACAAAAACCAGCAGCAACAGCGGCACTGCCCATATCAGAAAGAGCATTTCAATTCTGGCAAAGTTCATAGAAACCTCTTATTAACTGCACTGTAAAACGATTTTTCAAATCGTTTCAGATAGAAAACGACTTATAAAGTCGTTTTACGGATACTGTACGCAGCAGATTAACCGCACTGTAAAACGATTTTTCAAATCGTTTCAGACAGAAAACGACTTACAAAGTCGTTTTACCGATATTTACACTACTTTTTACGGCACTCTCAAAAATCTCGTGTTGGAAAGAATGACCCAGAAACACAGTATCACAAAAGCCGGGATAATGAAATAGATATAAAACTCATTGTATTCGGCAAAGGTTTTTACTTTGACTTCAGTTTTCTCCAACTTGTCAATGGTATCATAAATCTTCTGCAATCCCTCCGTGTTCTCCGCTCGGAAATACAAGCCTCCGGTTTTATCGGCAATCTCTTTGAGCGCGTCCTCATCTATATCAACCTCCTGATAAACATAGCGCTGCCCGAAAATGGGGTCATTGATGAGAAAAGGCGCCTTGCCCCGCGTCCCCACGCCCACCGCGTAAATTTTCACTTTTTTCTGCGCTGCGATTTCCGTCGCGGCTTTGGGAGACAACTCACCGGCGTTGCTCTGTCCGTCTGTGAGCAGAATGATGATGTTTGACTTGCTCTTAATGTCTTCTATGCGTTTGAGCGATATGCCTATGGCATCGCCGATAGCAGTATTTTCTCCGGCAGCGCCGATTTGCAGCCGTTCAAGAATAGAAGCGATGGTGTTGTAGTCACGCGTCAGCGGCAACTGCGTGTAGGCGTTTGTGCCGAAAACGACCATGCCGATTCTGTCGCCGTTTCTTTTGGAGATAAAATCATGTACTACTCCCTTTACTGCCTCCAGACGGTTCACGATTTTTCCACCCCGCTTGAAATCAAGGGCAGCCATGCTTCCGGAAAGATCAAGCGCAAGGATGATATTGACGCCCTCGGTGAGTACATTCATCTTCTGCGTGCCGAACTGAGGGCGAGCCATCGCAATAATCATGAGACATAACGCCGCATATTTCAGTAGCGGTATTGCCTGATGAATAAGCAAAAAAGGCGATGGCGGCATCTTCCGAACTCTGGCCAGGCTCGGCACGGACATTGCCGGATGTGTCTGTCCACGATGCCGGAAAATCATTGCAGCCGGAATCGCCGCAAATAGTAAAAATGCGTAAGGTGAAGCAAATCTGAACATAGTTTTTTTAAGTGTGTGCCGGTTTTTTTGCCACGAATGGACACGAATTTCCCACGAATAAAGCACGAAATTATTTATAATAAAAAAATAAGCATGAATCAGAACGAAATACCACGAATTTTATAACGAATATATTTCGTGTTTATTCGATGCCTTAAATTCGTTTTCATTAAAAAAAATTCGTGTGTTCTTATTCGTGAAAAAATTCGTGTTCATTCGTGGCAAAAAAATATACACACTTCCTAAGCCTTAGTTATCTCTTCCGCTTTTGTCTGTTTTACAAAATTCCTCACAAACATCAGATCATTGTGCATTTTGCTCTGAACCGCCGGGCTTCCAGCAAATTTGACCGGATCGCTGGAATGAAGCAACTCTCTGACATTCTTATGCAATTCTTTCGGAATATCTGACTTGTCCATAGCAGGAAGCAATTCTTCTGTGGTCATTTCCGGCGCGTTGATGCCGTATCTTCCCTGAATATAGCCTCGCAGAATGGCGGAAAGCCTGAAATAAAACACCTTTCCGTCAATGCGTTCCACGTCAAGCAATTCGTCCAACATCTTAAACGCAAGTTCATCCGGCGGCAGCGTAGAACGATTTTGTAAATCGTTTATCTTTTTCCTTCGTTTTTTCAGATAGATGAATAAAGCCGTCAGTATCGCCAAAATCAGCACTGCTGCCAGCGCATAATAGAGCGTTGTCGGATCAAATCCGGCTTCTTCCGGGGGCTTTAGGTCGTGAATATCGCTCATCTGAGCCGCCTGTTCCGTTTGTCCGGGAGCAGCAGGTTTTTGAGTGTCCGGTTCTTTTTCTTTGGCAGTATTTTGCGGCGGTGAGACAACCGCATCCTGCTGTTGGGCAAACACAGCATTTCCTCTGTCTTGCGGTATTGAAAAAAACATCAGCGCAATAAATAAAAAAGCCGAAATCTTCCGATACATTATCGCTTCCTCTTTACTCGGTAACGGAAATATTTTGTCAGCGCATCCGCCACAGACGCTGCCGTATTGACTTCAATGCAGTCCATTTCCGCGGCATTCAGAGATTCAACTGCCTGTTTGTATTCAAGCTTTTTCTGTTCCTCAAACTTGCGCCGGGTGTTTTCATCTGATGCGTCCAAATAGAATTGCTCGCCGGTTTCCAAGTCCTCGGACAGCAAAATGCCTCCTTCCGGCAAGGAAAATTCACCGGGGTCTGACAGCAGCACGCCGATGAGTTCATGTTTTTTGGAAACGCTTCTGAGTCGGCGCAGATAGCCTTCGGATAAGAAATCGGAAATGAGAAATGACACCGTGCGTTTGCGGCAAACCCTGCCGAGATAAGAGACGGCGTTCTGAATATCCGTGCCTTTGTTTTCCGGTTTAAAATCAAACATTTCTTTTATGACTCGCCAGACATGGGCAGAGCCTTTTTTCGGCGGAATATATTTCTCCACCTTGTCCGTAAACAGAATTGCTCCGACTTTATCGTTGTTTCGGATGGCGTTAAATGCCAGAATTGAAGCGATTTCCGCGGCAGTTTCATTTTTCAGGTTCTCGGTAGTCCCGAAAGCCCCGGACGCGCTCATGTCAACGAGCAGCATGACGATGAGTTCCCGCTCTTCCCGGTAAAGCTTGACAAAAGGTCTGCCCAGACGCGCCGACACCTTCCAGTCAATACTTTTGACATCATCGCCGGGGGAGTATTCCCGCACTTCCTCGAACTCGATGCCCGTCCCGCGAAACACGGATTTGTACTGACCGGCCATCATGGTATTCACGATCCTGCCGGTTTTGATGTGTATCTTCTTGATTTTTTTTATGATTTCAGGTGAAAGCATTTTTTCTATGCCATACCTTTCAAAGTAGAGCGGGTTTTTAACCCGCTTTTGCGATCAAGCAAAATGCTTATCATGGCAATCCCAATTTTGCTTTGCAAAGTTTTAATTTAGCCCGAATCCTTTCCTGTCCGGGCTTCGGCGGCATGGCTGCAATTTCGAGAAATTTTGTCCGATTCCGATCTTCCCAATATCGGCGCACTTCTTCACCCTGCTGTAAAACAAGTCGGTATTCTGTTTCGATTTCCTCACGATGCGTTTCAATATAATTCATCGCATCCGAAATTTGACTATCGCTCAGATTAAGGCGATCTCGAATCAGTTTGGGCGGCCATCCGGCTTTGAGATAATCCATGATGTTGCACAGCGTAATCCTCGTACCGGCAAGCAACAGACCTTTTTCCGTTTTTACAACTGAGGATTCAAACATATTGATCTCCGACATAATTTTTTGATAGCTAAAAGGTTCTCGCAAAGGCGCTAAGAACGCAAAGAAAAATAAGCAATATCTTCAGAAGAATACAACTCTCTCATAAATTTCCCGAATCGGAATACTGATCTGAAGCCATGCCAACGTCAATATGTCTTCAGGAGTAAAATATTCCCGGAGCCGCCATGTTCCGTCATTTTCTTTGGAAAAATACTCAATATGCACAACTTCCTGATCTGTCAGCACATAATCCCGCAAGGACTTTATGTTCCGATAAGCTGTAAATTTCGAGCCTCTGTCATAGTCTTTTGTGGCGTCCGACAAGACTTCTGCGATGAGTATCGGATTAACAATCGTATCCTTACGCATTTCGGCAAATTCGATTTGCCCGCAAACCGCCGCCACGTCAGGATAAGTATAATGCTTTTCTTTATCCGCCTGAACTCTCATGTCAATCGCAAACGCCTCGCAGGATGTGCCTTTAAATGCAGTGTTCAGGAGATTCGCAAAATTCAGCGTGATGCGGTTGTGGTTCGCTGTTCCGCCTGCCATGGCAAATATCTCACCCTGAAAATATTCGCTTTTGCAGTCAGCGCATTCTTCCAGCGCAAAATATTCCGCAGATGTGCAGATTTTTTTCTCTGTTTTCAGCATTTGATTTCTGTCTCTTTGCAGGCTTTGCGACTTTGCGAGAAACTGTTATCTCTCGCAAAGGCGCAGAGAGCGCAAAGTAAAGCTTTTTTATAAAAAATTTCTGGGTAGCCCCTACTTTGCGCCCTTTGCGCCTTTGCGAGAAACTTATTACGGCACTTCCACAGAATCAAAAATTGTTTTGATAATATGCTCGGTTGTGATGTCTTCGGCTTCGGCTTCGTAAGTGAGAATGATTCTGTGGCGCAGCACATTCGGGGCAATGGTTTTCACGTCCTGCGGCGTCACATAAGCCCGCCCTTGCAAAAATGCGTAGGCTCTGGCAACAAGACTTAAAAAAATTGTGGCTCTGGGCGATGCGCCGAACTGAACGTAATTGGAAATATCTATATGATAATCTTTGGGATTCCGGGTCGCAAACACCAGATCAACAATATAGTCTCTCAGCTTTTCGTCCACATAAATTTCTTTGATCAGAGACACGATTTCATTCAGTTGCGAAGGATCAAGCACCTGTCTGACTTCAACCGCATCTTCAAACCCCACCCGCTTCATAATTTCTTTTTCTTCGGTTTTATCAGGATAATCAATGATTAACTTGAGCATGAAACGGTCCACCTGCGCTTCGGGCAGCGGATAAGTGCCTTCCTGCTCAATGGGGTTCTGGGTCGCCAGCACCAGAAAAGGGTCTGCCAGCCTGAAAGTTTCTTCTCCGATAGTGACCTGCCGTTCCTGCATGGCTTCCAAAAGCGCGGACTGAACTTTGGACGGCGCACGGTTGATTTCATCGGCAAGAATTATATTGTGAAAAAGGGGACCTTTTTTAATTGTAAAATCGCCGGTCTTGGGGCGATAAACTTCGGTTCCGATCAGGTCCGCGGGCAGCAAATCCGGCGTAAACTGAATCCGCTTGAAATCTGCCTGAACGGTCGCGGCAAGGGCTTTGACCGCGCTGGTTTTTGCCAGACCGGGAACGCCTTCAATCAGAATATGCCCTTTGGTAAAAAGACCGATCAGCAGCCCGTCAATCAGTTCCCGCTGTCCCACCAGCACCTTGCCGATTTCATTCCTGATGCTGCTGACCAGCAGATGTTTTTCTTCAATCCGGTGTTTGAGTTCCTCAATCGTTATTTTCTGTTTCAGTTCCTCAGCCGCCATTTTTTCTCCCTGCAAAAGTTCATAACCTGACAACCCTCTCCCCTCGTGGGAGAGGGCAGAGTGAGGGGTTTTGTGTTCAATGCTTTCATCAGGGTTAAAAATTAAGAAATGAATGCCGGATTGTCAAGGCAGCTTTACTGTTCAGACGGAGCGGCTTCAAAAAAATCAGTTGAAAAAAATAATAAAATACCATAAGAGGTATTTATAATAAATTATGAGTTACGCAGTTGAATTTTTTTGCTGCCGCCCCCGCCTCTCCCCCTCTCCTTCGGAGAGGGGGCCGGGGGGTGAGGTGGCTTCGGAGAGGGGGCCGGGGGGTGAGGTGGGGGTGAGGTCTCAACTGCGTAACTCCTATAAATGAAAGTTTTGACAGTCCTGTTAAAAATGATTTCCTTACATTGACTTTTTCAAGGCAGATTGGTATGATATTTGATTATGGAACCCGGAAACATTGTTGAGTATATAGACCGTCAGAAAATTATATGCGCGGCGGTAATGGAAGCCAAACAGCAAAAACTGAGACTGCTGACCGAAGGCAACCGCGAAGTGAAAATGTCGGAAAACCGGCTTTCACATAAATCCAAAACGCGGATCAATCTTTCCGCGGGCAGAGACAGAATCATCGAAGCCCTGAAAGATGTTGCCGAAAAACGGAAATTTCTGGCTGATAAAATTGATATTAAAGAACTATGGGAAGTTCTGAACACGGAACAGGAATGGATTGATCTTGACACCATGACCGATTTCTGTTTTCCGAAGAATGCCGCAGGGGATAATGAATCATCCGCGGTGGTCAGAGCCTTTTTTAACGACAAACTCTATTTCAAGTTCAATGTGGACCGCTTTTTTCCCAATTCGGAAGAAAAAGTTGAACAGATCGAGACACAGGCAAGAGAAGCCGAGCGCAAAAACCGGATCATCGAAGAGGGCGGAAACTGGCTGAAACATGCTTTGAATCATCATCAGCCGCCGTGTGAAAATGAAATATCCGACCCGCCCGGCTATGCGGCAGAACTGTCCGAAATCCTTAAATCTGTTTATGTTTTTGAAAAAGAAAGCAAACACTACGCACTCGGAAAGGAAATTCTTGCAAAAGCAGGTATCACCAACCCTGACACGCTGTTTGAGGCGCTTGTAAAGCTGAAAATATGGGATAAAGATGAGAATATAGAGATTTATCAATATGATATTCCGGTTTCTTTCCCCGATAAAGTCAATGATCTTACAGAGGAAATGGTCACTGATCCCAAATATGCCGCCGCTGCGTTTCTCTCTGAAAATAATCGGAAAGATTTAAGCAGTTTGCCCCTGATCACCATAGACGGGCAGGCAACGCTGGATTTTGATGATGCGTTAAGCATTGAAAACAAAGGAGATCATTATTGTCTGGGCGTTCATATCGCGGATGTGGGGCATTTTATCAAAAAGGGAGATGCGATTGATCGGGAAGCCCTTGTCCGGGCAAGCTCCATTTATCTGCCGGATCAGAAAATTCCCATGCTCCCGCCCGAGATTTCCGAAGGTCTTTGCAGCCTTAAAGCCGGAGAAGTCCGCCCCGCTGTCAGTATCATGATAAAACTGAGTACTGCCGGCGATATTATGTCTTATGAAATTTTTCCGAGCCTGATTCGGATACATCATCAGTTGACTTATCACGAGGTCAGCATGATGGCGGAAGAGGACAGCAACATTATTCTCCTTCAGGATATTGCCAGAAGATTCAGGCAGAAACGGCTGTCCGAGGGCGCGATCCAAATATCCCTTCCGGAAATCAGTATCTGGCTGGAAAACGGCGAACTGATGCTCAACAAAACCAACAGGGAAACGCCCTCAAGAATGCTGGTTTCGGAAATTATGATTATGGCAAACTGGCTGATGGCGAGATTTTTAGCAAAACACAATCTCCCTGCGATTTACCGGTCCCAGCCGGAGCCGAAAGCCCGCCTTTACAAAGATGACGAAGGCACGCTGTTTCAGAACTGGATGCAGCGCAAGCAGTTGAGCCGTTTTATGCTGGGCTGCGAACCGGAGCGGCATTCGGGTCTGGGGCTGGACGCATACCTGACCGCCACATCGCCCATCCGCAAGTATTCCGATCTGATGACCCAGCGACAGATTCGCACGGTTTTCGGTCTGGAGACGCCTTACACCGAGGATGAAATCGAGCGGGCGATTCAGATGCTTGAACAGCCTATGAGCATTGTGTCCAAAATTCAGTTCCGGCGCAAAAAATACTGGCTTCTGAAATATCTTGAAGGCAGAATCGGAGAAAAAGAAGAGGCGATTGTGCTGAGCCGGCGGAAAAGCGACTATATTGCACTGCTCACGGAATATATGATCGAATGCCCGCTGCCTGCCGGGGGCATCTCTTTAAAGCCGGAAGACCTTGTTCAGATTACCATACAGCATGTAAATGCAAGAAAAGATATGCTTTCGGTGTTTGTGGGCTGAGGGGTTCCGGAGTGCAAAGCAGAGCGGATTTCAAACCCGCTTTACTGAGGATGTTGCTGTAGAGCGGGTTTCAAACCCGCTTTACTTTGCAGTGCAGAGGAGAACAATGGCAAGAGTCAAATTAAATTTGCCGGAACATTTTGAATTTTCAACAGAAATACCTGTCCGTATCAGCGACATCAATTACGGCGGACATCTCGGCAATGATGCGGTGCTTTCTCTGATTCACGAAGCGCGTCTGCGCTTTTTCAAAAAATACGGATTTACGGAATTGGACATCGCCGGCGTGGGGCTTGTGCTGACAGATGCGGTGATTGTGTATAAATCAGAGGGATTTCACGGCGATATTTTGCAGATTGAAGTGACCCGGGACGATTTCAACAAATACGGCTGCGATTTTTTTTACAGGCTGACGAACAAAGACACCGGAAACGAAATCGCTGTGGCAAAAACAGGGATTGTGTTTTTTGACCGTGAAAAAAAGAAAGTGGCTGAAATGCCGGAGAAATTCAGAATACTTGGTGGCTGAATGCTGAAATGAGCGAAGCGAAATTTTAGCAGAGTGCTGTTTTTTCTGTAGAACGGGTTTCAAACCCGTTCTACTTTGCTAAAATTTCATTT
>JAIFKL010000044.1 GCA_020049595.1 Desulfobacteraceae bacterium | reverse complement strand
GTGGCGAAAAAAGTGGTAAAAATTAAAAAAACCGTTTGGGATCCAGCACCAGAAAAACCCTTCCGTCTCCCATAATACTCACACCGCTGACAATATCAATGCCCGCAAGTACCCCCGGAAGCGGTTTGACCGCCACTTCTGTATTTTGGTGAAAGCAGTCCACAATCACGCCGCATTTGCCACGCGCGGTACTGACAATGACGACGGAGCGGGTGAGGTGAGAGGTCAGGGGTGAGAGGTCAGAGGTGAGAGGCGGCGTCCCCTGACCTCTGACCCCTAACCCCTGCCCCCCTTTCAAAATCCTTTCAAGCGTCTCAGCGTGAATGATTTCATCCCGATGATGAAAAAACATTTTATCCCCGGAGTGTTTTATTTTTTCAGAAGGAATTTTAAGCGTTTCCACAATGCTTTCCATGGGGATGGCATAAGGCAGACCTCCGGATTCCACAAAAAGCACCGTGTCAACTCCCAGCGTGACAGGAATGGAAAGGGAAACTTCCACGCCTTTTCCTTTATTGGAAATCATATTCACGGTTCCGCTCAGAGAACGAATCGCAGTTTTGACCACATCCAATCCCACGCCTCTGCCGGAAATATCCGAAACCTCCGCGCTTGTGGAAAAACCGGGCATAAAAGCCACATCCAAAAGATTGGGATCATCGGGCGAGTCCGCAGAAATTCCGGCAAGTTTTGCTTTCTCATAAATCTTCTGTCTGTCAATTCCGGCACCGTCGTCAATGACGCTGATAAAAAGATTGCCGCCGTCCTGCGAAGCCCGGATAATCACCGTTCCTCTTTCAGACTTCCCCGCGGCTTTGCGCTGTTCGGGTCTTTCAATGCCGTGATCGCAGGCGTTTCTTACCAAATGCACCAACGGATCGGAAAGCATGTCCGCCACTTTTTTGTCAACTTCGATTTCATCGCCGTCCGTGAGCAGTTGGATGAACTTTTTCTGCTTCCGGCTGATGTCGCGTATCGGACGGGTAAATTTCTGAAAAATCTTTTTTACCGGAATCATCCTAAGCGACATGACGCCGTGATGCACATCGTTTGTCAGCCGTGAAAACAGATGCAGATTTTCCTTAAACGAGCGGACAATATCTTTTGCCGCTCCTTCGCTTTTCTCCAACTGCTTCACAAGATGCGCGTAAGTATTTTTCGCAATGAGAAGTTCGCCCACCATGTCGGTGAAATCATCCACTTTCCGCTCTTCAACTCTCATGGTGCGGTTTTCGATCTCCGCCGGTTTTTTAAAGAGCTTGTCCTGATCCGGCGCAATTTTCTCATGCGTTTCCGGCTCCGGTTCTTCTTCCAGACCGCTGATAAAAGACGTAATTCTTTCAAGCACATCCGAAAAATTGCCGCTGTCTTTTGCTTCCAGCGCGGCAAGGGCTTTTTCCGCCTGATGATGAAGCGATTTGAGTCCCACCACTTCCGAAGCTTTTGCAAGTCCTTTCAATGCCCTTTCAATAACCTTCCGCCTGTCCTGCGCCTCGGGCATGGGCTTGCCGTAATTCAGAAGAATTTTTTTATACTGTTCGGACTGTTCGGCGAAAACTTCTCTGAGTTCGGGCGATGCGTCTTTGAGTATATGCTGTTTGCGGTCAATGTCCGCCTTCATTTCAGCATAATATTTCAGCGTTTCAAATACCGGCGGAAATTCGGGGATTTTGATGCCCTGTCCCAGTTTTTCGACGCTTTGCCGCAAAAAATCAACTGCCTGCAAAATCACATCCACAAGCGCAAAAGTTCGCTGAACCGTTCCGGCTCGGAGATGCTCCAGCAGTGTTTCCAGCGTATGAGCAAAAACCGTAATTTCCTGAAGACCGATCAAATCTGCATCGCCTTTGAAATTATGCACGGTTCTGAAAATTTCATTGAGCGATTCCCGGGACCCGCTGGTTTCATAAGCAATCACCGCTTTTTCCAGCGTTTCAAGCAGGTCAGCCGCAGAGTCAATGAACTCATGCAGGGGCTTGGAATCCGATATGTCCAACGGCACAGAAACCGGCTCGACCGCAGCCAGCGCAGAGTCAAAGGTCAGATCGCAAATATCTTCTGCGGACAATGCCGTTACCACATACAGCGTCGGATAAAGAAACAGTTTCAGGGGATTAAATTTATCAAGCCGCGGGAGGGAAACCGCATCAGTGACGGCATAGTAAAATGTGCATGAAGATTTCAGGTTTCGGAGAAAAATCAGCGGATCATAGCCGTTTTCAAGGAGTTCGGATGTATATTTCAACTGCACCCGGAACACATAAAGCCCCAGCCCGGCACCCTCCTGAAACGCGTGTCGGACTTCGGGAGGAAGATCAGGGGGCAGGGGGTTGTTGAGCCTGTCGAAACAGGGTGTCATTTCGGGCGAAGCGGGAAATCTTTTTTCTTCCTGAAGCGTCGGCGGGACGGTTTCATGCGGCTGCTCCGCGCAGAATGCCCGGAACCGCTCTGTGAGGCTTGGGTCAATATATGATTCCCGTCCCGCTTCATGCGCCTCAATCATTTTGCCGATGTGGTCTGCTCCGGACAGAATCACATCCACCAATTCAGGACTCAGCGAAATTTTGCCGTCACGCAATGCGCTCAGAAGCTCTTCAAGATGATGGGTAAACTCGGCAATGTCTTCCAGCCCGAAAGACCCCGCGCTGCCTTTGATGGTGTGGATACCCCTGAAAACAGACTGTAAAATCTCCTGATTTTCCGGGTCCGCCTCGGCGCGCAGAATATCTTCGTTGACCTTCTCAAGAATGTCTTTGGCTTCCTGATAGAACTGCTTTCGGTAATATTCGATATATTTGTCCATAGTGATTTAAACCTCACCCGCCTGCCCCCAACCTCACCCCCGGCCCCCCACCTCACCCCCCGGACCCCTCTCCGAAGGAGAGGGGGAGTAAATACTCCCCTCCCCTTTGGGGAGGGGCAGGGGGTGGGGTTTATCCGGGGAGGGGTTTTCCCCTACCCGATGATTTTTTTGACCACGCTTAAAATGGTTTTGGGCTTAAAAGGCTTGGGAATCCAAGCTTTCGCCCCTGCCGTCTGTGCCTGCTGTTTTTTTTCCGGCTCGGTTTCCTTTGTGAGAATGACCACCGGAATGAATTTATATTGCGGATTTGTTTTCAGATTATTTATAAATTCTATTCCGTCCATATTGGGCATATTCAAATCCGTAATAATCATATTCACTTTTTCTCCGGAAAGCTTTTCCAGCGCATCTTTGCCGTCATGCGCTTCAATGACACGGTAGCCGGAATTTTCCAGCGTCATGGATGCAAGCCCGCGAATGGAAACCGCATCGTCCACGATCATAATTGTCTTCACCATGTTTTGTCTCCGAGGGGGTCAGAGGTCAGGGGTTCGAGGTGAGAGGCACCCCTGACCCCTAACCTATAATCTTTTTAACAACATCTAAAATGGTTTTCGGTTTAAAGGGTTTGACGATCCATGCTTTTGCGCCTGCTGCCTGTCCTTCCTGTTTTCGCTCCGGGCTTTCTTCTTTGGTCAGCACCACGACAGGAATAAGCCTGTACCGGGGATTTGCTTTCAAAGTTTTTATGAGTTCTATGCCGTCCATATTGGGCATGTAGATGTCAACAAATATGAGATGCACATCCTGCCCCGAAAGCTTGTTCACCGCGTCTTTTCCGTCATTGGCTTCTATGACCCGATACCCGGCATTTTCAAGAGACATGCTCATCAGCCCCCGAACTGACAAGGCATCATCCACAACCATAATTGTTTTTGTCATGGCAAACTCCTAAAGTGCGGTGTGTTCGTTATCTCGTTCCCACGCTCCGCGTATCTCATTCCCACGCTCCGCGTGGGAATGCAGGTGCGCGCCGCGCCCTTTGCAACGGACGCGGAGCGTCCGCTCTGCATTCCCACGCGGAGCGTGGGAACGAGATAAAAAAATCGTGGCGAAAAAACACACCGCAATCTTGCTAAAACCTGACGCCGTATAATTCTTCAACCTTCCGAATTTCATGAGACATTCCTGAAACCGAAAAAGGAATTTTATGATGCGCTGCCGTAGCCTTCAAAGACATAAGCATCTGAAAATAAGCAGTATCTATCTCCTCCACTGCTTCGGCGTTTAATTCAATTTTTTTCAATTCCTCTGATACAAAAGACCTGAGCTTTTCGGTATCTGCCTCTGTTTTCACAATGGTGCATTCAGAAGGCAGATCAATAAGCAATATTCCGTTTTCTGTTCTGATATTCATTTCTCAGCTCCCAAAAGTAATTGGATATGCAGAATAAGGCTGCTCGGTTTCACCGGTTTCACAATGTAGAGATTTGCTCCTGCTTTGTATCCTTTTTCTTTGTTTATCTCATCTTCCTGTGTGGTCAGAATGATAATCGGCGCATGTTCATCCATTTCCCTGTATCGCTGAATAAATGTAATTCCGTCCATATTCGGCATGTTAATATCACAGAGGATGAGATCGTAAGGAGCGGTCAGCGATTTTTCCAGCGCCTCGATGCCGTCACAGGCGCCGTCTGCTTTGAATCCCGACATTTTCAATATGTTGCTATGAAAGCTTCTCACAACCGGAGAATCATCAACCACGAGGATTTTTTTCATATTTTCACCCCTGAGAAAGTGAGAATTGAGAATTGAAAATTGAGAATTGAGAATTGAGAAATATGGGCGGATTTCCTGTTCCCGGAGCCGCCTGATCGGAAACGCTGCTGCCGCGAAGTAATTATTTCTCAATTCTCAATTCTCAATCCTCACTAAAAAAACGTCACCCCTTCTTCTGTTTCAGCATCCGATGCTTTTGATTTTTCAGAAATTTCATTCCTGTCAATGCGGATAAAATCTTCTTCTTTAATGCCGTCAATTTTCAGTTCATGCAAATCGGCTATAATTGATGATAAAATTTCAAGCGAATACTGCGACATTTCCTTGATGACATCTTCAAACTGAAGATTGACAATGATTTCTTCAAGTTCCGAACCGAAAGCAGATGAATCCCCCAGCGTGTCATCCAATGTCGCCCTTAAACGAATGAAGGAATCAACTAAAGACAAGACCACATCCTGCAACAACAGAATGGTTGAATGAATAAAGCGGGATTCGACATCCATGGCGTCTTTAAGCGAACTGATTGAATTTTCAATAAAAATATTGGTCATCTGCAATTCTTTTTCAAGCGATTTTACAGCTTCGTCAGAACTTTCCGTCAATTCCCGCATCTGAATTGTCGTCGCCTTCATCCGTTCTCCGATTTGATCCAGCACGACCGTATCTTCTGATTTTCTTTCGATAATCAGCGTCAACTGCTGAAGCATTTCTTTCATGACCAGTTCATATTTTTCCTGTGTAGCCTTTGAACTCTGATCGTATTTTTTTCCGACTGTATCCATTACAATGTGCAGGGAAATTTTTTCTTTCATCAGCTCCAGAACTTTCATAGTATTGGCTCTTGTGGTTTCAAGGCGTTCAACAAGGCTTGAAAGCTGCCGGATGGAGTCTTCTGTCGCATTTTCAATTTTTTTGGCTGCAAATCGGTTCATGTTTCCGATCCGCCCGATCTTAGCGGCAACAGTTTGATAAATTTCCAAAAATTTGTCTTTAAAGCCGCCGCTGTCCCGGCACTCGTCTGTTCCGTTTGACTGCGGCTGGGACGGTCTTTTCGCCAAATACAGGATCGTCAGACTCAGACAGAAAAGCAGAATGTTGAGAACCGTGACCGCGCCGGTTAGCATTTTTTATCTCCCTGTTTTTTTTATTATTAGGAGTTATGCAGTTGAATTTTTTCGCTGCCGCAGAAACCCCGCCCCCACCTCTCCCCCTCCCCAAAAGGGAGGGGGAAATTACTCCCCCTCTCCTTCGGAGAGGGGGCCGGGGGGTGAGGTGGGTGAGAGGTCTCAACCGCGTAACTCATAATTCTTATTATCTCTATTTTAACACAAGAACCGTTGCATCGTCATGGTTTTTTGCATAATTGCTGAAAATAAAATCGCTGATTTCCTGCGGCGTTTTTCTCAGCATGGCACCATCCAATTCAAATTTCCCGGAAATGCCGTCCGAAAACATCACAATACATGCCCCTTTATTATAAGGATATTCTTCCACACGGATATTTTCAATTATCGTGCCGATAATTCCGTTTGTACATGCCGGTCTTAACTGCGCCGGGGTACTGTAAACTCTGGTTTCCACATTCCCGACACTGATATGCTGAAATTTTAAAGTCTTAAAATCTATTCTGCCGAATGCCGCCGCGCAGCCTCTTGTATTTCTCAATTTCTTATGACAGCGTTCAACAATTTCATAAAGGGTACGATGATAGCTGTTTTCAAGCACAGAAATCGCCTGTACTGCCGCCTCATGGGCATGAAAACCGTGACCGAGCGCGTCAATGACACTGAAAACGGCAACTGACGGAAGATGTTTGAAAAAACACGCATCACCCGAAACCCTTTCCCCGGATTTCGGTTTGGAAAGCACGGAATATCGGATTTGTGAACGATAATCCGACATCATCCATTTTCGGACTCGCAGAATCGTAACACTCCCTTCCGCGCTTTGCAAATAAAATTCATCTGTCAGCCGTTTCACGCCCGAAAGACCGATTCCCAATGTTCCTGTAGTAGAGCGTCCGTCTGTCATCATCTCGTCAATATCTTTTATCCCGGGTCCCTGATCTGCTGCAATAATTTCTATTCCCCTGGCATTGCCGTCTGTGAGCGCATTGAAAACAATTTCGCCCCGTGCATTCGCATGTTTCACAATGTTGGTTCCCAATTCCGAAATGACAATTTCTATTTCCGCGAGAGCGATTTCGCCGAAACCTATTGCCGCAGCCATTTTTTTCCCTGCAATTCTGGCTTTCAGCACATCCAACTCGCTGTTTATGATGATTTTTTCTGTCATTAAGGCAGCCATTCGATGATTGTTATTGATGTTCCTTTTCCCGAAACAGATTCAATCTGAAATTCATTGCAGAGCTTTTTTGCGCCGCCCAGACCGAGTCCCAGCGAATTTGAGGTGCTGAATCCGGCTTGCATTGCTTTTTCAATATCCTCTATTCCGGGACCGCTGTCCTCAAAAATGCACTTTAATCCGCTCCTTTTATCTGTTCTGCTCGCCTCCGATACGGACATTTTGCCTCCTCCCCCGGCGTGGATGACAATGTTTCTTGCCAGTTCGGAAACTGCGGTGATAACACGGGTCTGGGCAAGCAGGGAAAAGCCCATTCCCTGCATCAGCGATTTGACTTTCTGACGGGCAAGGATAATATCTTCATAGCTTGAAATGTCCTGTTCCCAGACAACGGCATGAGAGCGGGGTGTTCCTTTATTTTCGATTCTTTTCATGTGTTCTCCCCGTCAGGCTTTCCAAAAGAGACAGACCGTCTTCAATATTTATAAGAGGGGTATTCTGCCCCCCCTCCCCCGCATGGACGACGGTATTCCTTTTTTTCATGTATCTTCCCCTTCAGGCTTTCCAAAAGGATCAGCGCATCTTCAATATTCAAAGCAGTACGAAGGTTTTTCATTGTCAGTCCGAGGTGTATCAGAGTGAGAACCACCTCTTTTTTCATGCCTGACAGCACGGTTTCTGTTCCCATCAGTTTTGCCATTTTTGCGGTTTCAACGAGAAGCCTTCCCAGAAAACTGTCAATGATGCTCACTGAGGAAACATCAATAATCAAGCCTTCGGCACCGGTCTTCTCAATGCGGTTCAGAATATCCATCTGAAGCTTTCTGGCAGCATGATCGTGCAATTCGGTCTGGATGGGAACAATCACATTTTTACCGATTTTAAGAATGGTGACTTCCCCCATTTATTTCTCTCCTCCTTTCAGCACTCCGGACAAGGCATTATTCCCCGATTTTCTGTCCTGTCAGTTCAAGTGCGAGTTGAAGTCCGTCTGCCATTGTGGTACGGGTCACAATGCCTCCGAGGTCCACGCCGAGCTGAACCAGCGTCTGTGCAATTCGCGGACGCACGCCGGTGATGATACATTCTGCGCCCATAAGTCTGGCTGCCGAAGCCGCGGTAATCAGATGCCGGGCTACCAGCGTGTCCACCACCGGAATCCCGGAAATATCCAGAATGGCAACTTTTGACTGCGTATCTTCCAGCGCTGTGAGCATGACCTCCATCATGAGCTGGGTTCTTTCGCTGTCAAGCATACCGATCAGCGGAATCATAAGAATTTTATGCCAAATCTTGACCACAGGAACGGAAATTTCCATAAATGCTTTTTGCTGGTCATAAATGATTTTTTCCCTTATATTCAGATAGGCTTCAAAAGTGATGACAGCCAGCCGGTCAATGAACTGACCGACCGACATCACTGCATCTGATAAGTCTTTTTCATCAAGATATTTTTTGAGGATCGGAAATATACCCTCTTTCATGGAAAAAATAAAAGTAGCGGTTTCAGAAGTAGTGATATTCTGGGAATTCATTCTGCCGCTTAAATCTGAAAGCAGTTCTTCAATTTCCCTGCCCGGGCTGAAATCAGCCTGGATTAAAATAAGATTTTCAGCCTCTCCTCTTTCTGACAGAGGAAAGACATTGATAAAATGCGCCATAATATCTTGGGTAAAGGATTTCGTTTCTGTGAATCCGATGATTTCCACAAGGGATTTGGCGTGAACAATAAGCTGTTTGTGCCAAGTATCCAGAATCTCTTCCTGATGCTTCGATAATAATGCTGCAATCTCTTTTTTTTCCATAGCGATGTCTTTCTCCTTAAAGTGTGCTGTTTTTTTC